>JBNMIW010000168.1:0-4569 GCA_050873485.1 Lachnospiraceae bacterium
ATGATACCGTTATCGTTGAGTTTGGTAACAATAAGAACTGCCGTATTCCAATGCACAAGAATGCAATTGCAGAGGTAGAGAAAGCCGATGCCGATGCAGAAGACACCAAGAAATAAACATTACCCTTGCACAGCGTGAGTAAAACGGACGTGCGAAATGGATAGAATGAAAAAGCAGTTGTAAGATGATAACTAAATATCAACGCAGGCACACTCTCGTTACTCATCGCTCGCAACGGTACTAAGCTCGAAAAAACCTCGCTAAGTACCGGCGGCTCTGAAGTACCTGCTTATGATATTAGTTACATCATACAACTGCTTATTTACTGTACTGTGTTTCGCACTGTTCGTGTCAGAATTTACTACGCTGCGCTTATCGCCACACCCGAGCCCCTCTGATATTGGCTCAAATGATTTACTGTATTGTTAAGATGCAACGACTTATTTTTGATGAAATTTCCCCAAAATCCTTTGAGATATAGTAAAAATAATCCATAATAGATCGCACCTAATAATGCGATTATCTAATGCATGTTCCGTTTGTGACAATGCCACATACGGTTGGGTGTGGCAATAAGCACAGCGTAGTATTTTTGGAGATACCGTGAATGGCACATGCACGAAAACGTAAATAAAGCCATGTAGGTTTGTCTTATATGGTTAAGCAAGGCATTCTGATTACGCCGGTGCTTGGTGAGGTTCTTTCGAACCTAGCACCGTTGCGTATGAAGTATAGCGCAAGCGTGCCTGCGTACCATAAAGGCAAACCTACATGGCCTATTCATATTTTTTCGCATGTGCCCTCACATTCTTTTGAAAACTTACGCTGTGTGCGAGCGGTAGGCAAGAATGTCATTTAGGAGTTTGTCCGGAATACGCAGGTTACCACGTCCGGTTCCAATGGAGATATCTGGTTTGACGACGCCATGGAAATCAGAACCTCCGGACACAAGGAGATTTCGTGCATATGCAATACTGCGTAATTCCTGAGTTTGTCCATTGTCATAAGTGGAGTAGTAACATTCCATGCCGGCAAGTCCTAATGGGATCAGGGTGTCATCTAAGAGGTGTTCTACCTCAGAACGTGACATTTTGTAGGAATAAGGGTGGGCAAGGATCGCGGTTCCGCCAGCCTGTTGGATTAAAGGAAGAATCTGCTCCGGGGTTACTTTTGGCTTTGGAAGATAATATGGACAGCCGATTCCTAGGTAACGGTCAAAGGCCTCGCTTTTATCCTTACAGACACCTTTCTCTACAAGAACTCTTGCGAAATGTGCTCTTGTAATGACGCTGTTCGGATTGCCGTGTTTCAATTCTTCAATCGTTAATGGAATACCGGCTGCAACAAATTTGGCTACCATACGTTCATTTCGTTCTTCGCGTGCCTGTTTTAAATCATCCAGTGTTTTGCAAAAGGCTGCGTTTTGATAGTTGACAAACAGACCGACAATATGAATCTCACGATCTCCGTAATAGCAGGAAAGTTCTGTACCGGGGATTACTTCGATCCCACCGATCTGCTTTGCATGTGCAATTGCTTCAGCTACACCGTCAATTGTATCATGATCAGTGAGCGCAAAGGTGTTTAATCCGGCATTTTTGGCAAGCTCAACAACTTCGGAGGGAGAAAATGATCCGTCGGAAGCAGTAGAGTGTACATGTAAATCAATATAATTCATAATAAATTCCTTTCTTATAAGTATGTTAGCTGTATGCAGAGCAGGTCATAGTCTGCATTTGTATATATTACAAGAAACAGGTACAAAAATATTGTGCCTACTCTATATAGTAGTCTTATTTGTGAAAGAATGCAATTCACATATTCAAAATGATTGGACAAGATCTGCAGGATATGTATTTTTTCAGATACACGTACAAATATCCAACAAAATCTTCTCATTTTCCCGAAAATAGGACTAGATTTTTTTGACGATATATGAGAAAATATAATCAGTTACGGCGTTCGGTCTATTTCAGCAGATAGACTGGAACTCTTATACATAAGATGAGCCGATAATTTTATAATTGAAAGGAGTTTCAACATGATTTATTCACAAGAAGTAGAAAACATGTGTCCAGTTGCTCAGGGCGTACATCATGGTTGTGCACCTATTCCAGAGGAAGCTAAGTGGGTACAGGCAAAGGAAGTAAAAGATATCTCTGGTTTAACACACGGTGTTGGCTGGTGTGCACCACAGCAGGGTGCCTGCAAGTTAACATTGAACGTTAAGGAAGGTATTATTCAGGAGGCATTAGTTGAGACAATCGGATGTTCAGGTATGACACATTCAGCAGCTATGTCAGCAGAGATTCTTCCTGGCTTAACTGTAATGGAAGCATTGAACACAGACTTAGTTTGTGATGCAATTAATACAGCTATGAGAGAGTTATTCCTCCAGATCGTATACGGTCGTTCACAGAGTGCATTCTCTGAGGAAGGTCTTCCGATCGGAGCTGGTCTTGAAGATTTAGGTAAGGGTCTTCGTTCACAGGTTGGTACTATGTATGGTACTTTGAAGAAGGGACCTCGTTACTTAGAGATGGCTGAGGGTTATGTAACTGCAATCGCATTAGATGCAGATGACTTGATCATTGGTTACAAGTTCGTTAACCTTGGTAAGATGACTGACTTCATCAAGAAGGGTGATGATCCAAACACCGCTTATGAGAAGTCTTGTGGTCAGTACGGTAGAGTTGCTGATGCAGTGAAGTTAATTGACCCACGTACAGACAAAGAGATCGAGAAATAATAGAAGGAGGTAACGAGATCATGGCATTATTTGAATCATATGAAAGAAGAATTGATAAGATTAATGAAGTATTAGCAAGCTACGGTATCTCCTCTATCGAAGAAGCAGAGAAGATTACTAAGGATGCGGGCTTAGACGTATATAATCAGATTAAAGGAATTCAGCCAATCTGTTTTGAGAACGCTTGTTGGGCATACACAGTAGGTGCAGCAATCGCAATCAAGAAGGGCTGTAGAAGAGCAGCAGATGCTGCTGCAGCAATCGGTGAAGGACTTCAGTCTTTCTGTATTCCAGGTTCTGTAGCTGATACCCGTAAGGTAGGTTTAGGACATGGTAACTTAGGTAAGATGTTACTTGAGGAAGAGACAGAGTGTTTCTGTTTCTTAGCTGGTCATGAGTCATTCGCAGCTGCTGAGGGTGCTATCGGTATCGCTGAGAAGGCTAACAAGGTTCGTCAGAAACCATTAAGAGTTATTCTTAACGGTTTAGGTAAGGATGCAGCTCAGATCATTTCCCGTATCAACGGATTCACATTTGTTGAGACAGAGTATGATCCATATACAAACGAAGTTAAGGAAGTATTCCGTAAGTCATATTCAGAAGGACTTCGTGCTAAGGTTAACTGCTATGGTGCTAACTCAGTACCAGAAGGTGTTGCTATCATGTGGAAGGAAGGCGTTGACGTATCTATTACCGGTAACTCAACCAACCCTACAAGATTCCAGCATCCGGTTGCAGGTACTTACAAGAAGGAGTGCTTAGAGAAAGGTAAGAAGTATTTCTCAGTTGCATCAGGTGGTGGTACAGGACGTACACTTCACCCAGATAACATGGCAGCAGGTCCTGCTTCTTATGGTATGACAGATACATTAGGACGTATGCATTCAGATGCACAGTTCGCTGGTTCTTCATCTGTTCCTGCTCACGTAGAGATGATGGGATTGATCGGTGCTGGTAACAACCCAATGGTTGGTATGACTGTTGCAGTTGCAGTATCCATCGAGGAAGCTGCTAAGGCTGGTAAATTCTAGGCATTGAATACTTAATAAAATACAGCATGACATGCAGATTTGCAGGTCATGCTGTTATTTTTTTGCCGTATAGGTAAGTTTGTTCTATAAAGCAAAAACGTTCCGCTAAGGGTGCATACCTTACGGAGAAGAAGATAATTGCTTCGCAATTTCGCACGGGCGCAAAAGAGTCGCAAGCGACTCTTTGTTCTTGTGAAGGTATTTTCATTATACAGTAGCATTTAGTAGTAACATATGATAAAATCAACCTATATTTATTTGTCAGAATATGGAGGGTTATAGTATGACAGGTCCAATCATTGCAGCTATTGTCGTTGTCGTAGTATTGTTGGTGATTCTATTTACCAGCTATGTTAAGTCACCACCGGATAAGGCATATATTATTTCCGGTTTAAGAAAGACGCCGAAGATCCTGATTGGTAAAGCAGGGTTAAAGCTTCCTTTCTTTGAGAGAAAGGATGAACTGCTGATCAAGCAGATCAGTATCGATATCAAGACGGGCGATTATGTACCGACACTGGATTTTATCGGTGTAAATATCGATGCAGTCGCAAAGGTTAAGATCCGTACGGATGAAGAAGGTATTCAGCTTGCTATGAAGAACTTCCTGAACATGAAGGAACCGCAGATCATGGAAGCACTGGTAGATTCTTTGCAGGGTAATATGCGAGAGATCATTGGTACGATCAGCCTGAAGGAATTGTGTAATGATCGTAAGTCTTTCGGTGATCAGGTGCAGGAGAAGGCACAGGTGGATATGAACCGTCTGGGTATTGAGATTATTTCCTG
>JBNMIW010000169.1:0-4550 GCA_050873485.1 Lachnospiraceae bacterium
CATTTTTAGTCATAATTGGCATGAGTTTATGTACAAAAAAGTCATAAAGTAGTCGGAAACCGTACATAATTATGACCGAAAATACATAATTATGTATGGTTTGGTCATAAAGTGTCATTTGTTTATTGTTTATAGCAGTTTGATGTAGTTGCTATACAGACGGATACTTTTCCGTGTTCTGACAGTAAATCCATTTCCCCAAATAGTTGTTGCTGTCAGGACGTTTTTGTTAGAATTTGACATAAAAATAATAAATGCCCGGAATGATCGTATGATGTATTCCGGGCACTATATTATTACAGATTTTATTTTTGCTGTGCTGCAAGTTGTTTTTTTAATGCGGCAATTTCGGTAGCAAGATCGTTGATTGGGGAGTCTTTGCCTGCGAGTTGCGAATCTTTGTCACTAAGCTACGCCTTCTGGTCATCGATTGTATTATATATTGTACGGTATTGTGATCTAAGATTTTCAAAGCATCGGAAAACATTGTCAGCACCTCCTCCGGTTTGTGAAGATACGACGCCATGTCCTGATAGATTGCCTCCAGCCATGGATAGACGGCGAGAATCTCTGTAAGATCGTCTACATTGCGGGTGGCAAGCAGGGACAGCTAGGCAGTCACTTTTTCCAAAATGCAGATACTTACCACCATTGACCTTTTCCCATAAACAATGTATACTGAATACCGTTTGACAAAGTTTACACATTTCACAGAAAGGAATAGAGAACAGTGGAACAGGCAGTTACGCAGCAGACAAGATCTGCAAAATGGGAAGCAATCTGGCAGTTTATCAAATTTGGTATGATCGGTGCAATGAACACCTTGATCAACTATGGTGTATATTCATTTTGTTATTATGTATTGAAGACGAATGTGCATATTGGTAATTTCTTTGGATTTACGATCAGTGTATTCAGTGCATTTTTATTACAGAGCAGATTTGTATTCAAAGAATCAAAGGATGCAGCACCGCGTGTATGGTGGCAGGTGTTGATCAAGACGTATATATCATATTCGTTTTCCGGTTTGTTCTTAACGGAAGTGTTACTGATCTTCTGGCTGCATATAGTGAATCTGGGACAATACCTAGGCGGGATTGCGGCATGGATGGCAGGATTTGGCATTCATATGTCCGGGACGGATCTGGCGGTATCGGTTGCACCTTTTTTGAATATGGTGATTACGGTTCCGATCAATTTCCTAGTGAACAAATTCTGGGCATACCGTCAGAAATAACACACTATTTTTGTATAATACACAGATCCATACGGATCTTGATTTTAGCAATTTCTTCTTCACTCCGGCATGTATACAGAGTATATCCGTTTCGGTTATCAAAGAGAACGGCAACTTTTTTGGTATACATACCGGAGGTGAATTCTTCAATGATCAGGCTGGCATGATGTTCTCTTAAGAACGCAGCCGTCTGCATCAGACCAATGCCACTGCCGGAATCATCGGCATGCGTGGTGATCGGTTTTTTCCCGAACATAGACAGAACTTCAGGAGAGAAGGCAATGCCGCTGTCAAATATCTGAATGGCAGGAGTGTTGGCAATGCAGCCTATATGCACAAGAATATGGTGTCCGTTGGCATAATGTGTCGCAATGATAGCATTTTCGATAAGATCTGCTAACAGAGTGCAGATAGCGTCTTCTGTACAGATCGGACCAATGTATTGTGACAAAGGAGTATCACACACAACCTGCAGTTGGATATCCTTTGATGTAGCACTTTCTCTGAAATAGGACAATATATGATTAGCCCGTGAATTGCCACAATCCGGGAGCGGGTCACTATACTGATGCTGGATAGATAACAGTCCCTTTCGTTCTGCGGCAAGTTCGCGTAGATCTTTTAACAGATCCTGTCCGGATATTTGTTTTGCATCTATGGCGGAAGTATCGGAAAGATATTGTTCTACGGCGTATTCCATTGCGGGAATCAGTTTGTTATCTTTGTGAATGATAGTGGACAGGCGCCGGTTATCAGCCTCTAATTGTGCAATATATTGTTGCATCTGTGCATTATCTTTGTTTAACAGATCAATATTTTTCTCATTTAAATGATCGATATAGGTCTTCGTCAGATTATTACGCCAGTAGATATAGATTATGCTGATGATTGCAGGTAAAGCAATATAACTTGCTTTCAAAAATACATCGTTCGGTGATGCATTGAGAAACATACTAGCGGAGATAACGATCAGACTTACGATCATGCAAGGCATAGAATATATACGGTTCTTTAAAAATGGCATCCCCTTTCGGGTTCTCCTAAATGAAAAAGGAATAAGACTTAACAAGAACTGTCCGATCAAAGCCATTAACTGCAATGTAACTATAGAAAAAGTGGAGTGAAAAGCAACCTGTAACAGGCTGACGCAGAAAGTCGCAAGCATGAAAAACAGGTAACTAACGGCAAAGGACAGCATAGTACAATTTAATACAACATCATAGGTCAGTTTGGTTAAATAACATAAGACGATAGCAATTACCGGAAGCGTCACAAGGATGAAATGCGGATGATTCCGATCGAGATAAGGAATCCATGCCATTAGAAAAATGACAAGTATTCCATATTTGATGCAATCCTTTTTGGAAAAAGGCAGATGTAATAATTGTATGAAAAAATAGAGAGAACCGATTATAAGACCGAGATCTTTGATATATATTTGCATAGTGCCTCCTAAGAATTAGTCCATTTCATTCGTGATCTGATTTGCGTAATAATAGATGAATTCTGTCAAGGTCGGAACACCGCGATCCGGATTGATCCTGGCAGTGTAATATGTTAACAGGTCATCAATGTCGTTGGTGCGCCAGGCAGATTTGATGGCATTTTGCATGGCACGTTCGATACTGGATGCAGTTTTATTATGGGTTTGTCCGAGAGTTGCACATAGATTACTATTGTGTCCATCAATGACCAACAGAATAGACTCTAACAGATAGGTATATCCGAGCATTTTAGCATTGATACCGATCTGGTCCAGTTTGTGGCAGATGATCTTTTTGTAGTTGGGGCTGGTGGTGGCAGTATCCGGAATGACCGATGCAGTATCGGATAAACTGCATTGTGTCAGAATCGGTTCCTTCATCATGTTAAGAAAATCAAGAGCAGATTGTTCCGAGTAATCTTCTTGGTGCTTGGACATGATAAAGTCAGCACCGAGACTTCTGACACTGTCAAGAGTGATGGAACTCGAATTGTTGGTTGTAACTAATATATATGGTTTAAATGAAAGTGAAAGTTTATTCATCTGTTGTAAGAACATAAGACCGTTTCCTTTTCCTTCATTTAGTTCCAGATCTAAGATGATTGCTTCCGGAATATTCTTTTTTAAAGAATCAAGAGCCTGATAGGAATCATTAGTGATAGTCGTAATTGCTAAATCATCATATTGATCAATGAGATCTTCAAAATGTTTGCATGCAGTAATATCATCTTCCAGAATCATAATATTCAAACTGTAATTCACGTTTTTCTCCTCCTAACAGGAAATATTATACAACAAAAACAAACGAAAACCAACATAAAAATGTAAAATTACCAACGAAAAGTAATGGAGAATTGGCAGAATGTGAAGGTATAATAAAGTCACTATAAGAGAGGAGATAAAGGTTTGTGGGTCAGACCTTTATTAATTGGGCGGCTTATAGGTCTCGATTTTCATGAAGGGCTCGTTCTTAAGGCACAGGACGGGCTCTTTTAATGTCTTTAAATGGTTGAAAAACAGAACAAAGTTATGTATAATGCTAATGTGCGTGACAATTGAGATATATTATTGTTTGCGTGAAACTAAGAGAAGGAAGAAAAACATATGCTTAGATACATTATTTTTGGATTATTGGTTATATTTTTAATATATATGATCATCTGGACAGTGAAACTCCATTTCTTTGGCAAACGACAGAGGAAGGTTAAGAGAATTCAGGAGCTTCGGGCGAAGGGGAACGAGATTAAGAAACGTACCATTGACTGTACCAAGGATTATTGGTATAACTTGCGGGAAGTGGAAGACTGCAAAGAGGGAGAAGACTTCGAGAAGTATTATCATTATTTTATCGGTGTAGATCAGGGCGTGCATGAATTATTGTTAGAGATGTATGACTGTGGTATTGTCCGTACGGATGAGTTGGAAGAGATTGCATATGGCAAGAACCATTTCCGTAATGTCGATCTTTCGTTTTTAGAGGAATTAGAACGTGAGATGCAGGCTGACGAACAGGAAGAGGAATCCACAGAGGAGTCCGCAGAGGAACCGATCATTCAGGTGGAAGGTGTTTCGGATAATTTCTTTGCAATGCCGAAGAATGATGTAGTAAGCGCAGCGAAGAATCTGAGTAAGAATGATCCGGGAATCGTGGATATTACCGGAACATTATCGGATGGTGTGGAGAATGTGATCGCTGCAGTGGAAGCGGAGAAGGAAGCAGAGAGGGAGGCCAAGGAGCCGATTCTTCCAAAAGCTGAGAAGTCTGTCGAGGAAGCACAGAGAGCAAGAGCGATGACTGCCAATGCGGATGTGCGCAATAAGATATATGAG
>JBNMIW010000170.1:0-4518 GCA_050873485.1 Lachnospiraceae bacterium
ACCTGCACATGATTAAATAAGATCACATTCTTAAGTTCCGTTGAGTTACCAACCACGCAATCATTGCCAACTAACGCATTGCCACGGATAAATGCTCCCGGTCTGACTTCTGTACGTTCCCCGATAATACAAGGACCGGCAATATAATTATTGGGATAGATCTTTGCAGACTTTGCAATCCATACATTGTTATCCCTCTCCTCATAGATGTCTTTTGGTAAGGTTTTACCTAATTCTATAATAAAATCTCCAATCTTAGGAAGTGCTTCCCACGGATAAGTCAGCCCTTCTAATAACGGCTTTGCCAAAGTCTCCTCTAAACTATACATCTCCTGAATCGTAACCTGTTGTTCACTCATAACACGATCTCCTCTCTCGGATAGTTTCTATCCTCTATTCATAATTTCTATTATAACATATTATTTAGTTATTGTTTCTTTGTTGTTTTCTTCTTAGCTGCCGGTTTCTTATAAAACTGCGCCGCATAATCAAAGTACGCCCGCAACTGATACTGGTTGTTCAATCCCTTTACCGCATCGGTTCGCTGTCGGATAAATTTCTCTAACTTCTCCATATATTCTTCCTTCGTAATGGAACCTTCTGCCACATAAGAAAGACCTTTTTCCCAGCTCGCTGTCAATTCCGGATTCAACAACGACTGAATCGAAAATGCTACCACATCATGGATCATTTCTCCCATTAGTGTTGGCGTAATAATCTGTGTCTTTTTATTCAGATCTAAATATTTATTATTGACTAACTTCTTGATGATCTCTGCTCTCGTTGCAGATGTTCCGATCCCACTTCCTTTGATATGTGCCCGAAGTTCTTCATCCTCGATCAACTGTCCTGCATTCTCCATAGCAAGGATCAACGTACCGGAACTGTACCGCTTCGGTGGAGAAGTCTCTCCCTCTTTGATATCGAAACCATTCACGGATAGCTGCATGCCTTTCTTAAGCTGCATGGCTGCCTCTACCGTCTCTTTGGAATATTTACTTTCCTCATCCTCTTTGTCCTTCTGCTTGCCAAAAGAATAATTCGTTATCGGAAGATATCCCGGATCTACCAACACCTTAAAATTCGCAAACAGCTTCTCGCCTCCACGTTCTAAAGTAAGACCTAACTTCTGGTATACTGCCGGTGGATAGAAGATACTTAAGAATCTTCGCACGATCACCTCGTAGACCTTCTTCGCTGTATCATGCAGACTGCCAAAAGCATTCAGTCCCTGACCGGTCGGAATGATCGCATAATGATCCGTGATCTGTTTGTCATTGACATATCTTGTCTTGGCAATTCCTTTATAACTGCCACTATCTAATATATGCTGTGCGTACTCTTTCATTGCCGGAATATTACGAAGTCCGGAAATATTCTTATATATCTCCTTACTGACCGCCGTTGACAACACTCTGGCATCTGTTCTTGGATACGTCACCATCTTCTTCTCGTAAAGTTCCTGCACAACCTGTAAAGTCTGATCCGGACTGATCTTGAACAATCTGGAGCAATCATTTTGCAGCTCTGCAAGATTATACAGCAATGGAGGATTCTTGTTCTCTTTCTTCTTCTCCACCTTATCGATCGTCACATGCATATCATCACTCAACTGCCCGATCAATGCTTTGGCATCCTTTTCTTCCTTGAAACCGTTCTCTTTATAAAGCAATGGTGAGTTGTAATATTTACTGCCCTCTACTGCTCTCCATTCCGCCTCAAACGCACCATCTGCTAATGCCATATTACCGATCACCCGGTAAAATGGTGTCTTTACAAACTGCCGGATCTCACGCTCTCTCCGAACGATCATACCAAGTACACATGTCATCACACGTCCCACAGAGATTACACAGCGATCCTTATTCAGATATGTCTTCACCGGATAACTGTATTTGAGTGTCAGAATACGGGAAAAGTTAATTCCCATCAGATAATCTTCCTTCGCCCGGAGATATGCTGAATCTGACAGATTATCATACTCATGCATATCCTTCGCTTCCCGGATACCTCGAAGAATCTCTTCCTCGGTCTGGGAATCGATCCATACCCGCTTCTTCTGCTTCGTGTCCGGCACCTGTGCCATCTGATCGACTAACCGATAGATATATTCTCCTTCCCGTCCGGAGTCCGTACAGATATAGATACATCCTACATCCTCCCGGTTAAGCAGTCCCTTTACAATATCAAATTGTTTCGATACACCTTCAATGACCTCATACTTGAATTCTTCCGGCAAAAATGGCAATGTCTCCACACTCCATTTCTTCAGTGCCGGATCATACGCTTCCGGATAACTCATTGTCACCAGATGTCCTACACACCAGGTCACAACTGAATCTTCCGACTCAATATACCCATTCTTGCTGCCGCCATTTATTTTAAGTGCTTTTGCAAATTCCCGCGCCACACTCGGTTTTTCTGCTATGTATAAATTCTTCAAATAATTTACCTTACCTTTTCTATATTCCACATCTGCACATTATTTTATTGTACCTTGAATATAGAATTTTGTAAATAGTTTACCAGAATGGCACTCCCCTTTCTATCTTACAACTTTGTTCCATTCCACTCCCGATTCATCCGTCCATGTGTCCTTCCCATCATAAATATAAACAGCATTGGTACGATCCATGTAACGACCATCCGCCAGTAAATAGACCGTTGTCTCATCACCTTTCTGATTGACTAATTCTTCGACGTCGGGCCAGTGATCTTTATTCGTAAATTCTTCCGTTGATGAATCTGAATCCTCCACTGACTGCTCCTCCGGAAGTTGTACTACCTCTACTATTGCCTCAATTGTTTCAACCGGAGCGTCACTCCATGGATATGCCGCATCATCACAGCCTGCCTGTTCAAGCAGCTCTTTTGCGTCAGGACCAAGTAATTTCTGATATGCATCATACACGGATGCAAGCTTATTTGAAAATTCTACCTGTTCAGAGTTCCCTTTATCAGAAAGCCATGAAATAGTTTCTTTCTTGATCTCATCTGTTGTCATGCCGGTTTCAACTCCCCAGTTGAGCAAATGAGCCGCAACCTTTACGGAGTTCATTTCATTTCCTGCGGTTTCAGGGTGAATATCTGTATTGATTTCATCTAATACGTCTCCGAGTTCTTTATATGGAGGCTTTGTGGTCTGTGATTGATTTTGAGTCTCTGTCTGTTCCGTACTATTAACTCTTGTTTCTTTTGCCGTTGTCTGCTCACTATTATCCTCGCTCGTAGTGACCTGCTCTGTACTGTTTCCGGTATTCGTCATAGTTCCGGTTTTCTGCTGCTCACATGCACACAATGAACATACCATAATTGCTGAAATTAATAAAAATAATCTATTCTTCATATCTTTTTACTCCTTATAATATCTGTATAATTCTTGCAATCTCCATAACTACAATCTTTAGCATCACTCCACCGGACATCACATAAAACCATATCTCTCGCATATACTGTGATTTTGCAATTGGTGTTGCGATTGCTGCAATAATTATGATTGCTGCCCCGACACATCCAATGATGTTCGGGACACTAACAAGTGAAAATATACCGGGATTACAGCTTCCGTCTATCGTATACTGAATTGTTTATCCAGTCCGTCTCTTGCGGCTGCAAAGCAGCATATAACAAGACCATATATCAAAACAAAAAGACTTCTTCTGCCCCAGAAATGTATGCCGCTTCTGTTACTGATTGAATATCCCACAAATCCTACCAGTGATAAAATCATAAGTGTAGTAATTGTTGTTACCATATTTTCAAAATAAAGTTTCATTCTTATCTGACCTCCATAATATAAATAACGCAGTACAAAACTGTAATATTACAATCTGCACTGCGTCTTAGCGTCTGGCTTCCTTTATTATAAATTTTTCTGCATTAATCAGGCTTTCTTCTTTGCATTTCGGACAAAACAAAGGAAAATGATGAAATCCTTTTATAACATAACATGTTTTCTCCAAATACCGCCCAAATAAAATCCAAATGAAATTATTGCTCCAACAATTGTTGCCAACGGTATGGCTGCCGCTATTCCGTTTACACCATATCCACTCACGAACGCTAGAAAATATGCTAATGGAATACGCTCTAAAAACGCTGATGTCATATTGGCAACCAGTGTAATCCATCCATTTCCAGTTGCAGTTAACACTGTACTAAATGACATGATAAATGGCAATCCGACATATTCAAATGAAAAGGCAAAAATATATGGCAGACCATAGACCAGAACATCTGCTTTTACACCAAACAGATAAAATATCTGCTCTGGGAAAATGTGCATCAGTGCAAAAACAATCACTGATACACCAAGGCAAAGCACCAGACAACAATACATCGTCTTTTCTGATCGTTTTACATCTCCCTTACCCATGTTCTGGGCGATCATTGCTGCCGCAGCAGAACTAAATGCTGCTTGTGGCAAAATTGCAAATCCATTAAAGTTATTAACAATTCCCGCAGCCGCTGATGCAGCTACACCTCCTGCCCTATCAATAGGGCAGGAGGTGTAGCTGC
>JBNMIW010000171.1:0-4506 GCA_050873485.1 Lachnospiraceae bacterium
ATCTTAACAGTTCGTGGTGGTATGACATCACACGCTGCCGTAGTTGCTCGTGGTATGGGTACATGCTGTGTATCTGGTTGTGGCGATATCATCATGGATGAGGAGAACAAGCAGTTCACATTAGCTGGTAAGACATTCAAAGAGGGAGATTACATCTCAATCGATGGTACAACAGGTAGCATCTATGAGGGAGATATCCCAACAGTTGACGCTTCAATCGCTGGTGAGTTCGGTCGTGTTATGGCTTGGGCTGACAAGTATAGAAAGTTAAAAGTTCGTACAAATGCAGATACTCCTGCTGATACAGCTAAGGCTGTTGAGTTAGGTGCTGAAGGTATTGGACTTTGCCGTACAGAGCATATGTTCTTCGGTGAGGATAGAATTCCTAAGTTCCGTCGTATGATCCTTTCTGACACTGTAGAGCAGAGAGAGGAAGCTCTTAAGGCAATCGGCGAGTTCCAGAAAGCTGACTTCAAGGCTATGTACAAAGTTCTTGAGGGAATGCCAATGGTAGTTCGTTTCTTGGATCCACCTCTTCATGAGTTCGTTCCTACAGAGGAAGAAGATATCAAGGCATTAGCTGCTGATATGGGAATCACTGTAGAGGATGTTAAGGCTAAATGTGATGCACTTCACGAGTTCAACCCTATGATGGGTCACCGTGGATGTCGTCTTGCTGTAACATATCCAGAGATCGCTAAGATGCAGACAAGAGCCGTTATGGAAGCTGCTATTGAAGTTGCTGAAGAGACCGGCAAAGATATCGTTCCTGAGATCATGATCCCATTAGTAGGTGAGGAGAAAGAGCTTAAGTACGTTAAGGATGTTGTAGTTGAGACTGCTGATTTAGTTAAGAAAGAAAAGAATTCTGATATCAAGTATCAGGTAGGTACTATGATCGAGATTCCTAGAGCTGCTCTTACAGCAGATAAGATTGCTAAGGATGCTGAGTTCTTCTGCTTCGGTACAAACGACTTGACACAGATGACATTCGGATTCTCACGTGATGATGCTGGTAAGTTCTTAGATGCTTACTATGATAAGAAGATCTATGAGAATGATCCATTTGCTAAGTTAGATCAGACTGGTGTTGGTCAGTTGATCCAGATGGCAGTAGAAAAGGGTCGTTCAGTACGTCCTGACCTTGAGTTAGGTATCTGTGGTGAGCACGGTGGAGATCCTTCTTCAATCGAGTTCTGCCATAAGGTAGGTCTTAACTATGTATCATGTTCACCATTCCGTGTACCTATCGCACGTCTTGCTGCTGCTCAGGCTGCAATTCTTGATAAATAATTTATCAGGCAGACTTGTATAGAACACAGGTGAGATATCATTTGATATTATATTACAGATGATAAAGAACCCCGTAGAGTTTCGACTCTGCGGGGTTTTCACATGTATGTCCATAAAACGACAATTTCCATAGAATTTGCTGTAAATGTATGTTACAATACATATATAGGTTTCGTATATGAGGGGTTGTAACATATGAAGATTAAGACAAAGAAGATAGCATATGAGCAGTTGGTGAATATGCCCGGACGGATACATCACGATCCGGTAAGACCGGTCAGGGGTTTACGGTGGTTGATCAAGGCATTATCGGCAGGTGAGCTTAAGAAGGCAGGGTTTTCCTATTCGTTGCATGGTATGGAACGGTTAGGCGCGGAAGAACCCTGTCTTATTTTGATGAATCACAGCAGTTTCATTGATCTGAAGATTGCAGAGACGGTGATGTATCCAAGATCACTTAATATTATCTGCACATCCGATGGTTTGGTGGGAAAAGAGTGGCTGATGCGTCACGTTGGTTGTATTCCAACGAACAAATTTGTTACGGATGTACAGATGGTAAAGGATATGTATTATGCGTTACATACATTGAATAACTCTGTGTTAATGTATCCGGAAGCAAGCTACAGTTTTGACGGAACTGCAACTCCGTTACCGGATACCATTGGCAAATGCCTGAAACTATTAAAAGTACCGGTAGTGATGATTCGGACACATGGAGCATTCCTACATGATCCGTTATATAATAATTTGCAGATCCGTAAGGTGGACGTCAGGGCAGATGTTACTTACTTATTGTCAACAGAGGATATTAAGAATACAACTGCAAAGGAATTACAGAAACAGATTGAAAAGGAATTTACTTTTGATAATTTCCGGGAGCAGCAGGAGAAACACATTGCAGTAACAGAGGATTTTCGGGCGGATTATCTGGAGAGGGTATTATATAAATGTCCACATTGTCTTCGGGAAGATGGGATGTATGGAAAAGGGATTGCGATTACATGTGAAAAATGTGGGACAAGGTATGAGTTAGATCCATATGGATTCCTAAAATCAGATAAGGAAAACAGTAAGTTTACCCATATACCTGATTGGTATCAATGGCAGCGAGAAGAAGTGAAGAGAGAGATTACAGAGAATATTTATCAATTGGATGTACCGGTGGATATTTGTATTATGCGGGATATGAAAGCGATCTATCAGGTTGGAGAGGGCAGATTACAACATGATAAGAATGGATTTCATTTAACAGGGTGTGATGGAAAATTGGAATATGAACAGTCTCCAAAGGCGTCGTACAGTCTATATGCAGACTATTATTGGTATGAAATGGGAGATGTAATATGCATAGGAGATATGGAGCGTTTATATTATTGTTTCCCCAAAGATAAGATTCCGGTTGCGAAAGCAAGAATTGCAGCGGAAGAGTTATATAAAATGTCATGGAGCAAGAATGGAGAATAAGGATATTATAGTGTAGAGTGTTTCGAGTTTCTTACATTTAAGCTTTACAACTATATAAGAAAAATGCTACACTGTAATTAATTGTATATGAGATATGAATTTTTATACATATATTATTGAGAGTAATTGTTGCACGCAAGATTAGGGAACGGTAGAAAATCGGAGTATTGAATATGAATAATACAGATTATAGCAACATGGATAATTATACAGAGGATCAGAAGAGGGAGATCAAATATGGACTTGAGATGGGTTTGGATGTCAGTGTTTATGCCAAACCGGAATTTCTTGCAATTCAGATGAGGGAAATACGGGTCGGAATGTTAGAACATCTTCCGATTCAATGGTACGCCAAGCCGGAGTATGATTGGTTTCAGATGGAGGAGATCCGAAAGGGTCTGCAGAAAGGAATTAATATTCAGGCATATGCAGATCCCAATATACCGTTCGAGGTCATGCGACAGATCCGCAAAGGTCTGCAGGATGGAATTGATCTTGCGGATTGCATCAATTTACCTGCGGGCATAATACGCGAATTAAGAAAGGCGAGAAAAGAGAATATAGATATATCCCGTTTTATTAATCAGGGATATGATGAAGAACAATTAAGAGAAATTCGATTAGCCATCCAGTCGGGCGTTGATGTGGAACCATATCTGGAATCTTCTTTCAGAGGAGTATCCATTCGTGAGATTCGCCTGGGATTGGAACATAATATCGATGTATCGATGTATGCGAGACTTGACTATAATTGGCAACAAATGAAAGAGATTCGTCTTGGGTTAGAGAAAAGACTGGATGTGGCAGTATATCAGAATGATCTGTATAGCTGGCAGCAGATGCGTGAGATTCGTCTTGGGTTAGAGGAAGGATTAGATGTTTCTCAATATTCCAGTTTAATGTATACAGCGAAGGCGATGGAAGAGAAGCGGGAAGAATTGCTGGAAGAAAGTACCGTTCCATTTACTTCAGGAAGTATGCAGGAGGAGGAATATAGCAAATTCACGTTGTTAGTGAATGATAACGGGATGGAAGCGGTTGTTCTGTTGCATGAGAAACAGACGGCTATACCGGAAGATGCATTATTTGCAGCATTAAAAGAAAATAAGGTTGTACGGGGAATTGATTATAAGATGGTAAAACAGATCTGCGATGGTGTTGTGAATAATGACATTGTTGTGGTGGCAAAAGGACAGATACCGAAGGTCGGCAAAGACGGATGGTATGAGTTCTTCTTTGATGTGGATATTAAGGCAAAACCGGTCCGATTAGAGGACGGATCTGTAGATTATCAGAATGCGAAGTGGTTTGAACTGGTAAAGAAAGATCAGGAGCTTGTGAAGTACCATCCGGCAACATTGGGTGAGAATGGATATAACATCTGGGGGGATATTCTTCCGGCTAAAAAAGGAAAAGAACAGAATGTTCTCACCGGAAAAGGATTTACCATATTGGATGATCAATGTACTTATGTTGCAAATCTGAATGGAAAAATAGATTTCAAGGATAGCCGGATAGAAGTTAATAATGTATTAGCTATGAAAGAAGCCAATCTGGCAACAGGTAATATATTCTTTGATGGTTCCATCTACATACAAGGATCTGTCGGAGATGGAATTACAGTTGAGGCTACAAAGGATATATTGGTAGATGGATTCATTGGTGCTTCGAAGCTAAAGGCCGGCGGAGACATTATATTACGACAGGGCAATAATGCAGCGGGCAGAGGCATGGTAACGGCAGCAG
>JBNMIW010000172.1:0-4500 GCA_050873485.1 Lachnospiraceae bacterium
AAAGAAGACATTGAAAGCAATCGACGAAAGACTGAATACAAAGCACGGACTTGTTTTGAACAATCCTGCATATACCAAATACTATGTTCAGTACGGTGAGATTTCTACCTACCCGGGTGGATACAAAGAGAACGCCGGTATCTTTACACATAACAACGCATGGATCATCTGTGCTGCTGCTTATGCCGGAGAAGGCGATCAGGCATTCAAGTATTATTCAGAGATCGCACCTGCATTCACAGAAGAGACTTCTGATATCCACAAGACAGAGCCTTATGTATACGGTCAGATGATCGGTGGTAAGGATGCCGGTTCTGATATCGGGCAGACCGGTAAGAACTTTGGTCAGGGTAAGAACTCATGGTTAACCGGTACTGCTGCATGGAACATGGTAGCTATTTCACAGTACATCCTTGGTGTTCAGCCGGACTTCGATGGATTAAAGATCGATCCTTCTATCCCTGCTGAGTGGGATGGCCTTACAATCTCTCGTAAGTTCCGTGGTGCAACTTATGATATCAAGGTTACAAACCCAGATCATGTATGCAAGGGTATTAAGAGTGTAACAGTAGACGGTAACGCAATCGAGGGTAACGTTCTTCCGGTATTTGAAGACGGTAACACTCACAGCGTAGAAGTCGTAATGGGTTAATCCCCAAACAACATATAACAATAGGTGGAGCTGCCGCACGAATCCTGCGGCGGCTCCTTTCCATTTTATGTGATACGGAGGTGACGCAACATGGATTTATGCGATCAGTGTGTACATTTTGTATATGATGAAGATTGGGAATGTTATTCATGTGATGTGAATTTGGACGAAGACGATATGGTCAAATTCCTGCAGGGACGTAATACGAACTGCTCCTTTTTCCGATTAGACGATGAATATGGCGTTGTCCGCCATCAGATGTAATGAATCGCATACACAAAAAGAAACTGCCACATAACATAGCAAATCCGATTGGATTCTACTATATATGTGGCAGTTTCTTACTGTTACAATACGAATATTATGCTTCTACGCCATGAGCCTTCAAGTACTCAATAACATCTTCTACAGTTGCGATGTTCTCTAACTCCTCAGAAGGAATCTCAACATCATATTCTTCCTCAAGAGCCATTACTAACTCAAATAAATCTAATGAATCTGCTCCTAAATCATCCTTGAAATTGGAAGATAATTCGATCTCGCTCTCATCAACACTAAGCTGCTCAGCGATAATTTCTTTCATCTTTTCTAACATAGTATTACTTTCTCCTTTTACATTATGATTGGCCATCTGATAACTGCCATTCTTGTCAATGTTGACTATACAACATGATATATATCATGTCAAGTTATCCAATGCAAAAAATATGCAAAAATACCAAAAAATTCACATTTCGTAGAAAGGTGTCTATTACTCGCCATCTTCCTCAAAATAAATATGTTCAAACTCCTTAACCGGCATTGGTTTTGCAAAGAAAAAACCCTGTGCAACATCGCAGGACGATGACTTAAGGAAATCCACATGTTCCTTTGTCTCAACCCCTTCAGCAATGACACCTAATTTGAGATCCTTTGCCATAGCGATCGTATGACTGATCACAATCTTACCCTTTTCTGTGGATAATTTCTTATCTAAGAAATCTTTGTCAATCTTGATCGTGTCGACCGGAATCTGACGGATCATATTAAGAGATGAATAACCTGCTCCAAAATCGTCAACCTCCAGCAAAAATCCCATTGCCTGTAACTGTTCCAATACTTCATACAGGTCTTTCGAATCATAAAAGAACGTTTCTGTAATCTCTAACGTAAGATAGGATGTCGGAATACGGTATTTTTTGATCAGACGTTTCCACGCACCCACCAGGTCATTATGCTGGATATGATATCTCGATATGTTAACCGACAACGGAACAAGCTTTCTGCCCTCATCCCGCCATCTTGCAAGTGTCTTACAGGCTTCCTCCCACATATATTCGTCTAATCGCAATATGAACCCATTCCGCTCAAATAACGGAATAAAATCATTCGGTTGTATCAATCCTTTAACCGGATGTTTCCATCTGGCAAGAACTTCCGCACCACATATCTTTCCTGTTACAAGATTATACTTCGGTTGCAAATACATCAAAAACTGCTTATGCGATATCGCAGCATTCATATCCCGTTCAATCTCTGTATTCTTAATGATCTCCGCACGATACTGCTCATCATAAAATGCACAGAAATTCATGGCATTTCCTTTTACCGTTCTGGCCGCCAACGTTGCACGGTCACACATCAGATTAATCGGTATTGTCACGTCTTCCACAAGATAAATTCCATATGTTGTATTGACATCAAAAGAAAATGAATTCTTATATATTGCCTTCCGGATCTTCTCCACTTTCTTAATAATATCTCCCCGATTGCTATAAGGTGTACAGATTAAAAACATATCCGAATGCACGCGGCAATACCATCCATCCTCCGGCACCCTGTCACGTAACACATTCGCAATATGTTTCAATACTTCATCACCTGTACTCATTCCAAACAGATCATTGATCAGTTTGAACTTATCAATATCAAACGAAATGATTGCATAATGATTACTCTCATCTTCCACAATCGCACGTCCCGCATCAACATAAAAACGATTCACATTCGGAATATTCGTCAGCATATCAAATTCGGATCGATAGCGAAGCGTCTCGTAAGAACGAGTTGCATCATCCACGTCCTTCAACGTTCCGATCACACGCACAATCTGCCCCCTATCATTGCGTATAAATTGAATACAGATCCGATACCATACCATCTGTCCATTATTCATGCGAAGGCGGCAGGTAACTTCCCTGAAATCATCCTCCCTGTTTGCAAACAGCATATTATATATATCGCAATCCGGTTCATATATTAAATATTTTGCCTTATCATCTAAAAGAAAATTAATATTATGGATCTCATCTATTCCAAACTTTTCCTTAAATAACGGAGAGACATAATATGTGTTCTGTTCTTTATTATATTCAAAAACCATTGTATGAAGCTGGCTTACTACCGTCTGATATAGTTCTCCCGACAAGCGCAATTGTTCTTCATAGGATTGCGTCTTTGCCTCCTGATTCATTCTCGCTAATAATAGTTCATCCGAATCTAAAATAGTATATATCATTACCGGCTGTCCTTCATCATCCCAATTCAGAAAAGTAATCTTAACCTGAACTGTCCGATCAAATTGTCTAAAATAATGCTCTACAATCTGATCTTTCTCCTCTGATCCCCGAAACGGACAAGCTTCACATGGAGTACCCTCTCCCTCCATCGCAAGATAACAAGTTGCATTTGTCATCCGCTCACCAAATATTGCCTTCGCCTTGGCATTTGCATAAACAACACTATAATTATTCCGATCAATTACAACCATAGCCTGTTCTGACAAATCCATAATCCGGCAGGCAAGTCCTTTTGCCTGATCTTCTTTCATAATCCACCTCATTTTCACCGAAAATCTCAGTGTTTTTCTTGTTTTTCCAAGCATAATTATAACATAGTATTGACAATTTGGAAAGAAACATTATATAATACGAAATAAGAATGATTACTATTTTGGAGGGCATATGGCTGAACAAACTACGCTCAAACGAAGTAAACAAAGAGAAGCAATTGTTGCTTATTTAAGGACACGCAAAGATCATCCGACTGCCGATATGGTCTATCAGGAGATTCGTCAAACAATCCCGAACATCAGTCTCGGAACCGTCTATCGCAATCTCTCTCTATTGTCGGAACGCGGCGACATTCTTCGTCTTTCCTGCGATGGTAAAACCGATCGGTTTGATGCAGATACACGTCCACACTATCATTTTATCTGCAAACAATGTGGCTGCGTCCAGGATATTGATATGCCATATCAGGAAACATTGGACTCTCTGGCAAACGAGACATTTTCCGGTACAATAACCGCTCATTCTCTTCTTTTTGAAGGACTTTGTAGTGATTGTATAGAATAATTGTAAGTACACATACGATTCTTTGATTATCGTATCATATAAAACGCATACCACCTGCGCTATATTCTATCCTGAATATATCTGCAAATGGTATGCGTTTTGTCATTCAATAAATAACATCGGATCTACCGGTGTATCTTTTTCCGTCATTTCAAAGAATAAATGACTGCCTTCTTCCTCAAAACTGTCAGTCGGTTTGCCTATCGTTCCGATAGAATCACCGGCTTTGATATAGTCGCCTTCCTTAACATATACAGTATCTAACTGTCCATATACCAGACTATAATCGTTACCGATATATACAGTTACCAGATTGCCATAAATATCATCACTTGTGACTTTGGTAACCTTCCCCATATATGCGTTCTTAACTGTTGTACCATTCCCCGCAGCGATCATCATTCCCGGATTACATTGATATTGATCTAATGTCTTGAAATACACGGTTGTCTCCATACTAAACGGAAGAATAACCTCTCCGTTAACCGGCCAGGTTATTGTCTTATCACTCGT
>JBNMIW010000173.1:0-4469 GCA_050873485.1 Lachnospiraceae bacterium
TACGAACCTAGCACCGCTGCGTAGGCAGTATAAGTGCAAACGTGCCTGCGTACCATAAAGGCAACCCCACATGGCTTTCTCTATATCTTATCGCATGTGCCCTCACACCTCTCGCAATCCTTACGCTGTGCAAGGGTTAATTAATTCTTTGATTTTGAGTGCTTTCTCAACACTTCCCTCCACTTTCAGCTTTCCAAGTGTAAACGCTGCAATCGGGTCTGTCTTGCCATCTACAATCTGGAACAACGTCTTAGCAGAGCAAACGAACAGGGAATCCCGGTCATAATATTCATATGGTTCAATGAACAGCTCGCCATTTTTTACTTCCGCATAGAAGGAACCTGCTCCCTCTCCGGTAATATCGAATTGATAAGCAAGATGCTCCTTGATCTTACTGACATCTGTATCCTTAAATCGGTCTTTAAATTGCTGAAATACTTCTTCATAGGTCATAATCGTATCCTCCTTACATTGAACATGTCATTCGGCATTTTCCGTTGTTTTTATCAATGCGCAAGCAAAACAACTTATATTGCCCATTCGTCTATTATTATACATATATTAAATAAATGTTCAAGTTTTTTTCATTACAAAAGACAATCCACCTCATATTCGTGAATTGTCTCTTATCTATTTTTCCTTTTCAGTATTATCATCGGGATATGTATATGTTGATTGTTCTTTTAATATTTTTTCCCAATCTCTTTCATGTCTCAACACTCTTAAAATATGACCTTTTCCATCCTTTATCTCTCATTTCGCAACTCCGTAATCTTCTGAAACGCCTCTCTAACAGATAACTCCCTTTCAGCTTTCATATCCTCAATTCCACGATCAATACTTTGCAGCAAATCTCTTTCTTCTTTATTTAATTTCTTCTGCTCTAACGTGCCCATAACCAACACCTCACTTATTCTTATAATTGTCGGTTGTTTCTTTCATTGCTTTTCTTTTATTGTACTATATTTGTATGAATTTATGCAACTTATATATTCTGTTAATCCGATTTCGGAATAGTATACGAATATTCTTTTCCTCCATAATTAAACACAATTGCCTGCACTTCATCCGGATCGATCAATCCGATTGATTCATCTTCTATATCCTGCACTGTCTGCAACAAGTCAAGATTTGCCGTCACGGTCCAATCCTCATATTCGCGATACTGTTTCATCTGCTTTGCAGGATCTTTTATTGCGTCCACCGCTTCCGCATCCTTCTCATTTGCCATTTTATAATCATGCACCGTAAAACCTTTCTCAACCGGTATCTCCGTCCCATCTTTCATTACGATCTTCGATACACACGGAAGGAATTCCCAATACATATCTTCATATTTCTTTGATTCTTCCAGAATCCGCCCATGATATGAAATGGTTGCATTTATCTCCATCGGAGAAAGTATTATCTTATCTACATGGACATCATTACTTCCTAAATCTAACGACTTTGTATATGTCTTTGTCATAGACATGGCATATTCCTGAACCTCCGCCGGAATCTTCAACTGCCATCTTCCTTCCACTAATGTATCAGACTCCCCTTTCACATATTCACATAAATTGCAAAATGTATAGGTGAGTGATTGCCCCTGTAATGCATTTTCCTTTTGAAGTTGTATGTCTGCATCGAAATAATACACATTTTCCTCTGTCAGCCACGGTTTAAAGGTTCCTCCATTCATTCCCAGAGTTTCCCCCGTATTGCCGCTACTCGTTAATGTATACGTACCAAATTCCAAATGCTGTCCCTTTTCCCGAACTTCCATGTTCTTCGGTACTTCCACCTTAAACAACACCCGCTCTGCGAGTCCATCTGTCACAATCTGTGCTACGGATACCGTAACCCCTGCATCTGTTACGGATATATCCGGCATCTGTGCAATATTCTGTTCCAATGTCTTATTCTGCAACGTCTCATCCGCATTCCATACTTTTGCCGCTTTTTCGTTCCATCTGCGCGCCTCAATTGCTGTCGCAGTTGCCCCTAGTCCTACAATGCATATCAGTGCAACCATAGCAACCTGTTGTTTGAATCGATGCACCTTATTATAATGCGCAATCTCCCTACGGTTTTCTTCCTCATCATATTCCACATTTATCGTATGAAGTGCCGCTGCCATCTGCTCGGTCACAATAACCGGAATCTCAATATCCCGCTGCAATATCTTTTTTACCCGTTGTTTTGTTAATCGACGTCTCATATGCCTGCCTCCTTTAAATTCATTTTCTCATACTCCTGTTTCAAACTGTTTCTGCCTCGCCGTAGTCGCGTCTTCACGGTATTTTCATGAAGATCCAACATCTTTGCGATCTCTGCAATCTTAAATTCTTCTACATAATAGAGTATCAGGATCAGACGATATTTCTCGTCTAACCGTTCCAATAAATCTTTAAATTCTGCTAATGCATATTCCGACTGTTCCCCCATAATATCCGGAATCTCTCCATATGCTACTTCTCTTCTTCCCTGCCGTATCATCCCATTACATTGATTGATCAGGATTCGTATCATCCAGGTCTTAAAATATTCCGGTTTACGCAATGTATCCAGTTGCTCAAAGCAGATCAGCACCGTCTCACTGATCGCATCCGCAACATCTGCATCACTTGTAAAATAAGCTCTCGCCACCTTATACATGCTCTGGGTATTCATTTCCATCAATTGCGCAAATGCATCCTTATTACCTGCCATCGCTTTTTTCACCAGGCGTTTCATGTAATCCCTCCTTCTGTTTTGTGAATCATACATTAGATGCACTGCACATGTAAAAAGTTTCAGATATTTTTATTCCACCGCATTTAATAATTCCGACAGGGTATCGTCCACCGACAACTGCGGCTGTTCATCGATCATTGTCCCAAGCCGGCTCACCTTGCTTTGTGCTTCTTTGAGATAATTCGGTATATTCTTTAACTCATCGATACATTCCTGTGCCAATTCCGGATCCGTATCACCGAGTTGTTCCGCTCCATCATATAACATGGAGGCATATTCCACATACACATCATAGTTAAAATAATCTCTTGCAATTGCTTCCTTCTGCCACCGGATCATGTTCGCATAATCGTCGTAACAGTACGCAACGGTCGCCTTTGCCTGATATGCCAATGCACAGGTATCATTTTGCGCAAGAATCTTATCCGCCATGGCATCTACTGCATCCACATCCTCGGATTCCGAGAGCAGTTTCAGTTGTTCCTCCGTATACCACGGATACCATTTAACCGCAATATCCGGATGTTCTAAATAAGCCGCCATAAGCGGAATGGTCAGATAAATGGCTGCCACACCAAAAACTGCGACAACTGCCGCCCATGTGTTCTTACGCACCCGTAATGTCTGATAGCGTTCCGGAATCCATTTCCATTCCGCTTCACTCATGATCAGCAAAATGATCAGGAATATAAACATATATTGCGCATCAAAATCAAACAATCCGTGCAAAAATAACACCGCAAGAATCATCTTATTCCGAATGCTTACATTCTTGCTGATCCATGTTTTTACGACCGCAACACCATAAAGAACCAGCGGAATCCATCCGATATCCAGCCCGATCTGCAGCCAGTCATTATGAATGTAGCGCACGGTATACACACCCGTCTGAATCTCATTTTGTATGTAATAATAACCAAGGTATCCCATGCCAAACGGATGTTTCAACAGAACCGGCAACGCATCCGCCACATAGAGTAATCTTCCTACAAACGTTGATTCCTTCAAAGAAAACGTCGTGATTCTACCAATACTTGCTACATCTTTGCTGACAAACAGAACAATACCTAAGAGAACTGCAAACACGATGCCTTCCACAAGCAATCCTGCATTTTTCCGATGGATCAGCACGATCAGATACACCAGTACCGTCAGAACAAATACCGTCCGGCTTCCCGTCATGCCAATTCCGACCATCAGTACTGCCGTAAATACATAATCCCAGGCAGTCATTCTTTCCTTCTCACATAAAATGATAACGCCTGCAAGCAGAAATACCGCAAAAGTATTAGGATACTGGAAGAATCCACCCAGCCGGTGATTCAGATATAAATGATCCTGCAAATATGGTATGAAATATCCGACAAATCCGATCAGACACTGTACCACACCGATATATGGAATCATTGTAAGCATTTTCTCCCGATATTCCTCACCTATCCACTGCACACCGAGTAAGAATACCACAATCCATAACATTTTGAAGAAACCAAATGCCGCCATTCCCCGATCAACCGCCCAGATCACGGTAAGCAGATAGCTAACGGCAAACAAGGTCGCCATCGTCATTCCGACATTCCACTGTATGTCAAGCTTTCGCTCCCAACGAACCGCCCACAACAGCAAAGCTGTCACAATTACAAATGCAATTGTCCCACAAAATTCATAATACATTCCATAAAAAAATGGGAACAGACAAAACAAAATTAGCAGCCATTGTCCCATTCCCCTGTCTTTACTTTTCGCTTTCA
>JBNMIW010000174.1:0-4468 GCA_050873485.1 Lachnospiraceae bacterium
ACCTGATCCACAAATTCTGCTGCCGGAGTTCCTTCTTCCGGAGAATAAGTAAGTACACCCAGACGGTTAAATTCCACCTCATCAATAAAGTTAAGTAACGCCTCATGATCTTCCTGCGTCTCGCCAGGGAATCCCGCGATCAGTGAAGTTCGCAATACAATATCCGGAATCTCTTTACGGATCATCTGAATAGTATTCCGTATCTCTTCTTTTGTAGTCTTTCTTCCCATTCGTTTTAATATACGATCTTCACAATGTTGCAATGGCATATCAATGTAATGACAAACCTTCGCATTATCACGGATCTCATAGATCAGTTCCGGTGTAATTTCTTCCGGATAACAATAAAGCAGACGAATCCATTGCAGATCCTCTATCTTCGACAGTTCATGTAATAATTCCGGCAACATTTTCTTTCCATACAGATCCGTTCCGTACACTGTTGTCTCCTGCGCAACCAGACAGATTTCCGTAATACCGTTGTCTACCAGATACTTTGCCTGTTCAATCAGTTCCGGCATCGGCACACTTCGGTAATTGCCACGCACCTTAGGAATGATACAATATGTGCAGTGCTTATCACAACCTTCTGCAATCTTGAGGTATCCCATATACGTTCCGGATGTGATCACTCGTTTTGTATGGCTTGGCGGAAGATAATTGATATCTTCAAAATGTGTATATCCTTTTCCTTTCAATGCCTCTTCCACCGCATCAACAATTGCTTCTGTTGCGGTAGTACCTACAATGGCATCCACTTCCGGAAGTTCCGCCTGAATCTCATCCTTATAACGCTGTGCCAGACAGCCTGTTACGATCAGGGCTTTCAATTTACCTGTCTCTTTTAGCTTTCCCATCTCAATGATATTCTCGATACTTTCTTCCTTTGCATCTCCAATAAAACAGCAGGTATTGATGACAACTACATCCGCCTCTTTTTCTTCGTTGGTAATCGCATATCCCTTTTCCTCTAAAAGTCCCAACATAACTTCACTGTCGACCAAATTCTTGTCGCAGCCAAGGGATACAAATAAAATCTGAATCATATATTTCACCTATTCACCAAACATAGTTGCTGCTTCTACACAGTTGTGCATCAACATTGCAATCGTCATCGGACCAACACCGCCCGGAACCGGTGTAATTTTCGACGCAATCGGTTCCACACTGTCAAAGTCCACATCGCCACATAATTTGTTATTCTCATTCCGGTGAATTCCAACGTCAATGACTACCGCACCTTCCTTGACATAAGAATCATCGATCATCTTTGGTCTGCCGATTGCAACCACTAAGATATCTGCACGTTTGCATACCTCTTTCAGGTTCTTCGTACGGGAATGTGTAATGGTTACGGTTCCATTTTCTCTTAACAAAAGTAATGCCATCGGTTTTCCAACAATATTACTTCTTCCGATTACAACGCATTCTTTTCCTTCTATCTCTACGTCGCTTCTCTTTAATAACTGAATGATTCCGGCTGGTGTACAGGATACAAATCCCGGCTGTCCGATTGTCAGTGCACCAACACTTTGCGGATGAAAGCCATCTACATCTTTCTTTGGAGAAATTGCTTTAATGATCGTATCTTCATCAATGTGTTTCGGAACCGGAAGCTGTACTAAGATTCCGTGAATCTTATCATCTTCATTCAATCGCTCGATCAATGCTAATAATTCTTCCTGCGTTGTCTCTTCCGGAAGCTCATAACTTTCAGAACGGATTCCAATATATTCACAAGCCTTCTTCTTGTTTCCTACATATACGGAAGATGCCGGATCATTTCCCACCTGAATAACTGCCATACCAATTTCTTTTCCCTGTGCTTTCAAAGAGGCAACCCGATCCTTTAATTCATCCTTGATCTGTTTGCTGATTGCTTTTCCGTCAATCAATTCTGCCATACTCATATCCTCCTTATCCTTCGAACTGTATTTGAATTTCTGTATAAAATAAATCTGTCACATTATCTAGAACAATCCAACGATCTTATCATTTACGACATCAATATTCTCAGCCGCCGGAACCTTCGGAAGTCCCGGCATTGTCATGATAGAACCGGTAATTGCAACGACAAAACCTGCACCTGCATTGACATAGACATCTCTTACGTTGATATCAAATCCTGTCGGTCTTCCAAGTTTTGTCTGATCATCCGATAACGAATACTGTGTCTTTGCCATACATACCGGAAGGTTGCCATATCCAAGTTCTGTGATCTTAGCTAACTGTTTCTTCGCTGCCGCTGTATAATTCACACCATCTGCACCGTAGATCTTCGTAGCGATCGTATGGATCTTATCTTCTAAGGACATATCATCTTCATAAAGCATCTTAAAATCTGCTTCCTTATTCTCTAAAATGTCAACGACCTTCTCAGCTAAAGCAAGTCCGCCTTCGCCGCCCTTTTCCCAAACCTGGGCAAGTGCAAAATCACATCCCTTACTCTCTACAAATTCCTTAACATAAGCAAGTTCCTCTTCTGAATCCGTAATAAACTGATTTAATGTTACAACGATCGGAACACCAAACTGTTGTAAGTTCTCGATATGTTTCTCTAAATTCACAATACCTTTCTTAAGAGCTTCTACATTCTCATTACTAAGATCTGCCTTAGCAACTCCACCATTGTATTTCAGTGCACGAACAGTAGCTACTAATACGATCGCATCCGGAGAAATACCGGCTTTACGGCATTTGATATCCAAGAACTTCTCTGCACCAAGATCGGCTCCGAATCCAGCCTCTGTTACAACAATATCAGAAAGTTTTAATGCAAGTTTTGTTGCACGAACAGAGTTACATCCGTGTGCGATATTTGCAAACGGACCACCATGTACAAATGCAGGTGTATGCTCTAATGTCTGGATCATATTTGGCTTTAATGCATCTTTCAATAATGCAGCCATTGCACCAACTGCTTTCAGATCTGCCGCAGTAACCGGCTTACCATCTACTGTATATGCAACAATTATCTTGCCTAATTTATCTTTCAGATCTTCCATATCATTTGCCAGACAAAGGATTGCCATAATCTCAGATGCAACGGATATTACAAAATGATCCTCTCTCACATAACCGTCCATCTTACTTCCCAGACCAACTACAATATTACGAAGTACACGATCATTCATATCCATACAACGTTTCCAAACGATCTGTCTCGTATCAATATTCAATGCATTGCCCTGCTGAATATGATTATCCAACATAGCTGCTAACAAGTCATTAGCAGATGTAATCGCATGAAAATCACCAGTAAAATGCAGGTTCAGATCTTCCATCGGAACAACCTGTGAATATCCACCACCTGCTGCACCACCTTTAATACCAAAACATGGTCCAAGAGAAGGTTCACGAAGTGCGATGGATGCTTTCTTACCCATTCTGCCAAGTGCCTGTCCAAGACCAACCGTAACTGTTGTCTTTCCCTCTCCTGCCGGAGTTGGATTGATTGCAGTTACCAGTACCAATTTTCCGTCCGGATTATTTTCGATCCGGTGAATCAATTCATCCGAAAGCTTTGCCTTATACTTTCCGTATAGATCCAACTCTTCTTCCGCAATGTCTAACTTTGCTGCTACCTCTTTCACATGAACCATTTGCGCTTCCTGTGCGATTTCAATATCTGTTTTCATATGTGTATATCCTCCTGCATTGTTATTCTTTTTCTGTTCGTCACATTGTAACGATATATCTGATTCCCGTCAACCAAGAAAGACAAATGATTGCATAAATTACTTATATCCTCCTAAAACTTAACGAAAATAAGCCTCTGCTTAATATATGAAACCGTTTCTATTTCAGACTGTTTCTAAAAATATTCATCAATATACTGTTCAAATTGTTCTTCACTCATCAATACCTGACGTGGTTTTGTTCCCTCCTCCGGGCCAACCACTCCTGCTTCAAACAACTGATCCATAATTCTTGCTGCTCTGTTAAATCCAATCTTAAACATTCTCTGTAACATACCGATGGATGCTTTATTCTTATCGATAATAAACTTACCTGCCTGAACAAAGTATTCATCCCGGTCATTATCGGATGCACCATTTCCAATAGCAGTTGCCGAAGAACCCGTTGATGAAGTAATCTGCGTTGTCACTTCTTCGTTATAGGTCGTTTCTCCGTTTTGCGCTTTCAGGTACTCAACGACATTCATGACTTCATCATCTGAAATATAGGCACCTTGAACACGCAATGGTTTCGGATACATTGTCGGATAAAACAACATATCACCATTTCCTAATAATTTCTCCGCTCCAACACTGTCAATGATCGTTCTGGAATCCACACCCGAAGATACTGAAAGCGCAATTCTGGATGGTACATTTGCCTTGATCAATCCGGTAACGACATCAACAGATGGACGCTGCGTTGCGATCACCAGATGAATTCCGGCAGCTCTTGCCAACTGTGCAAGACGTACAATTGCTTCCTCTACCTCTGCTTTTGCCACCATCAT
>JBNMIW010000175.1:0-4458 GCA_050873485.1 Lachnospiraceae bacterium
GGCTGCAGTGGGTGAAAAACGGAGAATGTGCAGGTACATATGGACAGTCAAAACGGTTAGAGTCGATTCAGATCAAGTTGGTTGCGAAGACAAGCGGATCTATAACGGATGCAGAATTAGAGGCGTATATGCCGGTTTTGGATGAGTACCGGAATATATGCATAACACATCATTATACAGAGACGGAGGGAGATTATTCCGAGAATAATTGCAAGTGGGAAATTGCGATGGGCGGAACTAACATCGGATATTGCCTGAAAGATATCTCGGGAGACGGACGAAGAGAATTGTTGATTGTTAATGGAAGAGATTCCCGGCATCCGACGATACTGGCTGCATATAATCCGGACGGAACCAATATATTTGCCGGGTGGAGTCGGTGTGTTTACTCAGTATATCAGAACGGGAAGATCTACAGGCAGGGAAGTGGCGGAGCTACGTCCTCAAGCAAAAGTATATACACGATAAAAAACGGAAAACTGGTTTGCGAATATAATTTATTTTATGAAAACGGAAAAATCTATTATGACCAGTACGGAAGATATACAAGCGCAAGGGAAGCAATTGCCAATAACAAAAAAGGGGTGAAGATCATTTCATCCGGAAAAGCGGAAGGGCTGATACGTAACAGTGTAGGTAACTGTCCTCAGATTAGTTGTGATAATATCACATATTTTAATTAAACGAATTTCGATACCCGCAATCTTGTTATTGCGGGTATTTTTGTCTGGCACATTGCGAAAAATACCATTTATACCAAAATACCTACCAAATATGCAATATGGCGAAATTTGTAGTTTTTTTGTGGTAATATAGGAAATATAACCGGATGGGGAAACCAATTTAGCAGAAAATACAGTAAAATATGCAAGATGCGTTTAAAACGTGTTTTCTTATGGTAATATATGGAAAGAGGTGTCGTTTTATGGCAGTTGAGAAACTGAGTATGGGGAAAATCGAGGAACAGAAAGAACGAAAATATCTGAATATCACATCAGATAGAAAAAAAGTAAGCATCCCGATTGATGAGATTCGATATGTAGAAAGTAATGCGCGAAAACTGACATTGTATATGATGAATGACGTTGTGAGTTGTTATGCCAAGATATCGGATATTGAAGACATACTAAAAGAAAATGGATTTATTCGAATTCACCAAAGTTTTATTGTGCGTAAAAACGAGATCAAAAAGGTGACACGCGAGTCTTTGCAGTTTAAAGATCGCGAGTTTCCAATCAGCAGAAGATATTATAGTGATGTTCGGAAGATTACGTTGAACGAGATGTGAACGACCGGACAAAGGAGGCAACGTGATAATCGCAATTATTGTACTGTCGGTTTGTATTGTATTATTGATCATAACTCTGATGGTTGTGCTCAAGATGAAAAAGAGAAACAACTATTCTAACAACAACGAATTGATATCTGTAAGGACCGGAGAACTTGTAAATGATAACGCATTAGGCAAGAGTGGATCCGGATTGATCTATGCGGAACACAGTGACGAGGATACAATCGTTCAGTCCCATAGACGAAGTGGGGTTAAAAGAGATATCATGCAGGTTTGTCTGATCCATGTAGGAACCCAGAATCGATATAATTTCATAGTAACAACCAGGATTATTCTTGGTTCATTACCGGCAAACGGCGATAATGAACGAGTGGAAATTCCTGCGTATGGAATATCCAGAAGCCACTGTATGTTTAGTTTACAGGGAGACCGGTTGTATGTACAGGATCTTAATTCAAGGAACCATACGTATTTAAACGGTGAAATGCTTGTACAGCCGGAGTATGTGATGGATGGCAGTGCATTGCAGCTTGGAAACGAGGTATTTGTGGTCAGGATAATATAGACGATGGTGGGGTAGCATGAACGCAAAGAAGAAAAAGCAGATTGAAAAAGCAATATTAAAATTGATGCGGCAGAATAAATTAGCGGATTCCATAGCAAATCAGGATTCCGGACATTCCAGCATCTTAAAAGAATATCAGAAGTGTTTTGTATATATTGAAATTATAAATACATATCCGGTTTTGACATATGTATTTAATTCGGATTATCCGATATTGGTAGGCCGGAGTGTTGAGGAGAATGAAATATGCATTCAGGATCCGGAAGTATCCAGAAAACATTTTCAGTTTTATGTCTATGATGGATATTTGTATGTGCAATGTGACAGTGCCACAAATCCGGTGATGATCAAGCACGGATTGCGCAAAAAATATGTGGAGTATGGATGTAGTGAACCGATCTACCATAAGGATATTATAGAAGTCGGTCAGACGCGAATGCAGGCATATCTGATCTATGGAACGGATTCCGTAATTAATTAGGACAGCAGGGGGACAGAAGATGAGTTTTGTATTAATGGTGCAGACGAAAGATGCATTAAAGGAATTTATTTTGCCATCAATCAATGATTCTGACTATACATTGATTTTAAATAAGCGGTTGTTTAATTTCAATCAGGATTTGGAAGTATTTTTGGAAGTTGTCGGAAACAAGTGGAGTTTCCTGCCAAACGATAATTATGCCGTAACGGATGTGAATGGTTACGCATGTGAAGGAAAGAATATTAAAAACGGAAACTATTATAATATTCTGGATAGTTATAAAAATTCTGTCTCAGTAGTTGCGATCGAGACAAATACATCATTTCAAAGCATGTATAAATTTGACTTGACCGGAATGAAGGAGCTGTTCATTGGAACAGATTCCAGTAACAATATTCAGTATGATTTGTTTAATTATGTATCCAGAAATCATGCTGCGCTTGGGAGAAGCGGTGATGTCTGGACGATATATGACAGCAGTAGCAACGGTACCTTTTTGAACAACAAGAGAATTAACGGTCCGGTGGCATTGCAGTTTGGAGATTGTATCAATATATTCGGATTAAAAATTGTATTTCTTGGTTCTGTATTGGCCGTCAGCCAAAGCTTTGGTGAATGGAAGGTCAACATCAAAGGACTTCCTGCGTATTACATTGATAATAGCGTAAAATCAGAAGAGAAAAGAAAAAAGAAAGAAAAACATTACTATAAGCGGTCCCCGCGTCTGTTTGAGGAAGTATATACAGACGAAGTGGAGATTGAGGCGCCTCCGGCTTTAAATAAGCAGAGGAATAAGCCGGCATTTATGGTGATTGGACCTGCATTTACAATGGCGATTCCTATGCTTCTTGGTACAGGTATGTCTATGCTTGCGTCACGTATGATGGGAAGCTCGGGATCTCTGTTCATGGCAACAGGAATCATCACAGCACTTGGATCTGCGGTACTTGGCGTATTTTGGGCAAAAGCAAATCTGAAATACGAAAAAGAAGTGGCAGATGAAAATGAGGTTAACCGTTATAATTCGTATGGTCAGTATCTGATAGAAGTAGCAGATACATTAAAGCAGAAATATGAAAATAATCAGAGAGTTTTAAATTCCATGTATCTCTGTGGCGAGGATTGTATCCGTGTAAATGCAAAGACATCGAATTTGTGGAACCGAAACAGTACACATAGCGATTTCCTGACGGTACGGCTGGGTGTCGGAGATATTCCGTTTCAGGTAACGATTACAATTCCGAAAAACAGATTTATGATGAATCCGGACGATCTGGTCAAGAAACCGGAGGAGTTAAAAAGAAACTACAGTACCTTATATAATGTGCCGGTAACAATCGACCTGATGAAATATAACATGTTCGGTATTGTCGGAGGCGAAGGCAAAGCCGGCGCGTATTCTGTTATGACCAATATAATCGAGCAGATGGCGGTAAATAACTGTTATACGGATGTCAAGTTTGTGTTCATCTATTCTGCAAAGACAGAGGAAGATGAGAAAAACTGGGAATTTGCCAGATGGCTGCCACATGTCTGGAGTGAGGATAAACGATGCCGTTTTATTGCAAACAACAAAGAATCCATGGGTGACGTGGGATTTGAGCTTGCCAAGGTTATGCGTGAGCGTGCCGAACGTGAAGAACACAGTGATAAAGATGCAATCGTGCTTCCGCATTATATTATCGTTGTGGACAATATGGAGTTGCTTGAAGGCGAGCTGATTGCGAAATATATCATGCAGCCGAAGAAAGAATACGGAATCACAACATTGCTGCTGACAGAGTATTATGAAGAACTTCCGAATGAATGTGAGGAAATCATTCAGAATGATGGCAGAAAGTCATGTATCTTTAATGTAAATGAGAACAGCGATACGATCCAGACATTCACTGCGGATCAGGCGAACTTGTCCAGTCTGGAGGAACTCGCCCGGAATCTGTCGGGAATAGAAGTCGCAGAGATGACAAATGGAGGCGAGATACCGAATTCCCTTGATTTCTTTGAGATGTACGGTGTAAACGGTCTGAAAGAACTCAATGTCTTAGAACGTTGGACAAAGCATAGAACCTACGACAGCATGCGCGCGTTGGTGGGTAAAAAGGGTGGCAATGCGGATTGTTA
>JBNMIW010000176.1:0-4423 GCA_050873485.1 Lachnospiraceae bacterium
GAAGCATCTTTGCAAGCAAACGGTATTACGATTCGGGTGAATGAAAACCGGATTTCGAAGAAAGAACTTGCTGATAAATTGCGGCAAAACGGAATAGAAGTAACAGACGGATATTATTCGGAAGATGCGTTGCACCTGGATAAGATCAATTATGTAAACCGGATTCCGGGATTTCGTCAGGGCGAATTTTTTGTACAGGATGAGAGTTCTATGTTGTTGTATCCGATTGCGGACGTAGAGAAGGAATATAAGGGAGAACCGCTTCATATTTTGGATCTGTGTGCAGCACCGGGTGGAAAATGCACACATTTTGCACAGAAGCTGGGTAATAAGGCGATGATTGAGGCAAGAGATGTATCCGAGCATAAGATTGCCCTGATTGAAGAGAACAGAGAACGGTTAGGACTTGCCAATATTCAGGAAAAAGTATGGGATGCATTAGTACCGGATGAATCACGAAAAGAATGGGCAGATATTGTGATCGCAGATCTTCCATGTTCCGGCTTTGGAATTCTTTCCCATAAGAATGATATCAAATATCATATGAGTGAACAGCAGTTGTTAGAATTGACGAATTTGCAAAAGACCATTTTAACAAATGCAATCTCCTATGTGAAACCGGGTGGTTTATTATTGTTTAGTACCTGTACGATCAATCCGGAAGAGAATCGTGATAATGTGAAATGGATGTTGGATCATTATCCGTTAGAGTCAGAGCCGATAAAAGAACATTTACCGGAGGCATTGCAATCGTATGTGAAAGAAGAGACCTTACAGCTATTGCCGGGTGCATGTTTATGTGATGGCTTTTTTATAGCCAAATTAAGAAAGAAAGATGTGTAGAGATGGATATCAAATCAATGTCGCTGCCAGAACTTACGGATTATGTCGTAGAGAATGGTTATCCGAGATTCCGTGCCAAACAGCTTTATGACTGGATACATGTAAAGCTGGTAAGAAATGTAGAAGAAATGAAGAACATTCCGAAGAATATGCAGGAATGGCTTGCGGATCAACTTGTATCGGTGGAAGTAGTGGAGCGTTATGAATCGAAGATAGATGGAACGAATAAGTTTGTATTCCGGTTACAGGACGGCAATGTGATCGAAAGTGTTTTCATGCCATACAAACATGGTAATTCCGTATGTATTTCATCCCAGGCAGGATGTAGAATGGGATGTCGTTTTTGTGCGTCTACATTGATGGGACTTGCCAGAAATCTGATGGCATCGGAGATGTTAGACCAGATATATGCCATCACAAGGGTGATGGAGCAGAGAGTATCTAATGTAGTTGTAATGGGAACCGGAGAACCACTGGATAATTATGACAATCTGTGCCGGTTTATCCGAATGCTCACTGATGAGAATGGACTGCATATCAGTCAACGCAATATTACCGTATCAAGCTGTGGATTGGTTCCGAAAATATATGATTTGGCGAATGAAGGATTTGCAATTACATTTGCATTGTCACTACATGCATCAACAGATGAAAAAAGACGGGAATTGATGCCGATTGCCAATACATATAGTATTGCAGAGGTATTAGATGCGTGCCGCTATTATTTTGATAAGACCGGGCGCAGAGTGACTTTTGAATATTCCTTGGTTGCAGGAGAAAATGATTCCAAAGAAGATGCCAAGCGTCTGGCGGATCTTTTGAAAGGCATGGCGTGCCATGTGAATCTGATACCGGTAAATCCGATCAAAGAACGATCATTTAAGAGAGCAGATGAAAATTCTATTCAAAAATTTAAACAAATGCTTGAAAAGAATACAATAAATGTTACAATTAGAAGAGGTATGGGTAAAGATATTGATGCAGCCTGCGGGCAGCTTCGAAAGACCTATATAGAATCAGAATAGGATTGGAGGGTTTTGATGATATCCTACGGACAAACAGATATTGGAATGGTTAGAAGCATCAATCAGGATAGCATCTATTTTTCAGACAAACCAGTCGGAAACCTTCCGAATCTATATATTGTTGCAGATGGTATGGGCGGTCATAAAGCCGGAGATTATGCCTCTGCACATGCGGTATCCTGGTTTGTGGATTATGCAAAAGAATGTAATTATGAGAATCCGATTACAATCATGAAGACCGGTATCGCAAAAGTGAATGATATGCTCCTACAGATGTCAAATGAGCACAGCGAGTTAAAGGGAATGGGAACCACGTTTGTGGCGGCTGTGATGATAGACGATAAGATGTATGTAGCCAATATTGGTGACAGCAGATTATATGTGATAGGACAGGGAGATACCAGACAGATTACATTAGATCATTCGCTGGTAGAAGAATTGATTCGAACCGGTCAGTTAGACCGGAGAAAAGTTCGGTTCCATCCGGAAAAGAACATTATAACAAGAGCGTTGGGAACCGGAAAAGAAGCAGTTCCGGATTTCTTCGAGGTTGAATTACAGCCGGGAGAAAAGGTTTTGTTGTGTTCGGATGGTCTGACGAACATGGTGGAAGATGATGAGATTGGAAGCATTGTGATGAGACAGCAGTTTGTAGACAGAATTTGTGAACAGTTGATTGATCGAGCCAATTATTATGGCGGTAAGGATAATATAGGTGTAGTAGTAATAGAGCAATCTTTGAATGAGGTGTAGAATATGTTTGAACCAGGTACGATCATCCAGAATCGATATGAAATTATAGAAGAAGTAGGCGCTGGCGGAATGTCAGTTGTATATAAGGCCAAATGTCATGTATTGAATCGTTATGTTGCAATCAAGGTGTTGAAGCCTGAATTTGCAGATGATAAGAGCTTTGTCAGCAAATTCCGGGTTGAGGCACAGTCAGCAGCAGGACTTTCCCATCCGAATATTGTGAATGTATATGATGTCGGAGAGGAAAATGGTTACTATTATATAGTAATGGAATTAGTAGAAGGAATTACACTGAAGGAATATATTCAGCAGAATGGAAGATTGCCATATACGACGGCATTGAATTTCATTACACAGATCTGTTCCGGTATTGAAGCGGCACATGAGCATCATACCATTCATAGAGATATCAAACCACAGAATATTATTGTATCAAAGAACGGTACATTGAAAGTTACGGATTTTGGAATTGCCAAAGCAGCAACTTCCAATACAATCGCATCCAGTGCGATGGGAAGTGTACATTATATTTCTCCGGAACAGGCTCGTGGCGGTTATTCGGATGAGAGATCGGACATTTACTCATTGGGAATTACATTATATGAGATGCTTACGGGAAGAGTACCGTTTGAAGGCGAGAACAATGTAACGGTTGCATTAATGCATATTCAAAGTGAGATCATTCCGCCGCGTGAGTATTATCCGGATATTCCGGTTGGAATTGAACGGATCGTTCTGAAGGCAACACAGAAGAAACCGGAACGCAGATATCTGACCACCAGTGCAATGCTTGCAGATTTGAAAAAGATTGCATTAGATCCAAATGCGAATGTTGGAATTACCAATATGATGGTATCCGACAGCGCACCGACAATACAGATTTCAGAAGATGAATTATCAGCGATTAACAGTGCGGCAGGCAGACAGGAAGGAATATCTATGTTCCCGGTTGATCAGCCTAGAAGAAACAGTGAATTAGAAGAAGCAAATGCAGAATTAGAGAAATTATATAATGAATCAGAGTATGACGATGACGATGATGATGAGGATGAATATGATGACGATGATGTGTTTGACGAAAAGGATGACAAAGATTCGTTAGATCCAAAGATGGAGAAACTGATCACGATTGGGGCAATTGCAGCAACCGTTTTGATTGCGATCATTTTGATCGTAGCAGTAGTATCGATCAGCGGTATTGGGAAAAAGAAGAATGCAACAACCGAAGCTGCATCCTCTACAGAAATGGCCGCGGATACAATGATTTCGGTTGTCAATATGGATGAAGAAGAGGCAACGGCAGCGTTAGATAAGGCCGGAATTGCTTATGAGATTGAGAGGGAATACAGTGATACCTTTGAAGAGGGGAAAGTAATCAGCCAGAGTATTGATGAGGGAACCAAATTAAAAGAAGGTGACCGTGTCAAGCTGATCATCAGTAAGGGTCAGGAAATGGTTGATGTTCCAGATGTGACAGGTAAGACTTCAGATGAGGCACAGACAACATTAACAGCAGCCGGATTCAAGGTAGAGATTGATGAGGAGAATGATGATGAAGTAGAAGAGGGAAAGGTAATCAGTCAGACTCCGGAAGGTAATGGAAAGGCTGCTAAGAAATCAACTGTTACCATTGTTGTTAGCAAGGGAAAAGAAGTAAAAGTAGTGGAAGTTCCGGATCTTAAGAAGATGTCGATCAAGGATGCGGAAAAGGCATTATCCGATGCTAAATTAAAACTTGGCAATGTAAATCAGGAGTATAGCGATACAATAAAAGAGGGACTGGTTATTACTCAGAGTGTGGA
>JBNMIW010000177.1:0-4385 GCA_050873485.1 Lachnospiraceae bacterium
AGCAGGAGCTAGAGGAAGCATTTCAGCAGGGTGTGAAGGCGATCATTGTCTGTAACCCGTCCAATCCGTGTGGTAAGGTATTTACCAGGGAAGAATTGATGTATATCGGAGAGCTTGCAACAAAATATGATGCATATGTGGTGACAGATGAGGTATACGAGCATATCGTATTTGATCCGTATGTGCATGTACATATGGCAGGATTGCCGGGAATGTATGACCGGACGATCACCTGTAATTCTTTGTCAAAGACCTATTCTATTACCGGCTGGCGATTAGGATATATTGTCGGACCGGAGCGTGTGATTGAGGCGGCTAAGAAAGTGCATGATTTCCTGACGGTTGGGGCTGCAGCACCATTGCAGGAAGCGGCAACAGTTGGTCTTAATTTTGGAGAGGAATATTATCAGGGATTGAAAGAACTTTATACAGAGAAGAGAGATTTCTTCGTAAAGGGACTGGATGCGATCGGATTAAAACATACGGTTCCACAGGGCTCTTATTTTATTCTGATCGATATATCGGATTTTCTGGCGTTGCCACAATTTGACGGCTGGACGGATCTGGAATTTTGTGAATGGATGATCCGGGAGTATGGAGTTGCGGCGGTGCCGGGGTCTAGTTTCTTCCGGGAACCGGTAAATCATCTGATCCGGCTGCATTTTGCAAGATCAAAGGATACGTTGCAGGAAGCACTGAATCGATTAGAAAAAATGGCGCAGATTGTGTTAGGTGCGGTAAAAGAATAAAATGATTACGGACAACAAAAAAATTTCTATCTTCGTCGAAAAATTTTCCATTTTTTTCTATTGAAAATTAGATATAATAAAATCATCAGATAGTTGATGGAATTTCTTCATCATAGTATACAGAGACGGGTGGCCGGAAAATGACCGCCTGTCTCTGATCTCCCCCTTTTATATGGAGAATCGGATAAGGTTGAGGACTTGATGATTGGAGGCGTGCTATAAGATGGCACGAGAGAAGATGGAATACAGAGCAGATCAGACACGATACGATACAATGCAATATAATCGCTGTGGAAAGAGTGGACTATTGTTACCGCTTCTTTCACTGGGATTCTGGCATAATTTTGGATCAAAAGATAATTATGAGAATATGAAAGCAATGTGTTTTACAGCGTTTGATCATGGAATTACGCATTTTGACCTGGCGAATAATTATGGACCGGAATACGGTGCGGCGGAGAAGAGTCTTGGACGCATCATGAAAGAGGAAATGCATGCGTACCGGGATGAATTGATCATCAGTACCAAAGCAGGATATGATATGTGGGAAGGTCCATATGGGAACTGGGGCAGCCGGAAATATCTGATTGCCAGTTTGGATCAGAGTCTCCTACGCATGGGCCTGGATTATGTGGACATATTTTACCATCACAGAATGGATCCGGAGACACCATTGGAAGAGACGATGCTTGCATTAAGTCAGATTGTGCAGAGCGGTAAGGCATTATATATTGGTATTTCTAATTATGATGGACCGACAATGAAGAAGGCAGCAGATATTTTGCAGGAATTGCATTGTCCGTTTATCATCAATCAGAATCGGTATAGTATATTTGATCGCACGATTGAGAAAAATGGTTTGAAACAGCAGGCACAGGACAGTGGTAAAGGAATTATAGCATTTTCCCCGTTGGCACAGGGTATGTTGACAGACAAGTATATTCATGGCATACCGGCAGATAGCAGGGTTGCAAGAGACGGACGGTATCTGCATGCATCGGATATTACAGATGCGAAGGTGCAAAAAGTTATAGAATTAAATGAGATCGCAAAACAGCGAGGACAGACATTGGCACAGATGGCACTTAGCTGGGTACTGAAGGACAGCGATGTGACCAGCGTGTTGATCGGAGCATCAAAACCGGAACAGATTGTAGAGAATCTGAAGATTGTAGGTGCAACGGCATTTACACAGGAAGAATTAGATGCGATAGATCGAATTTCAAAAATATGATGTGTGTGTAACTTTTTATAGTTAGTTATTCTCCCCCCCCTTTTTTTTTACAGAGGCAATTGGTTGCAAGACCGTTGCCTTTGTTTTTTTGTGCCGAAATTATATGAACATATATCCTTTCATATATGGTATAATATTATGATGTAAGAGTAAAAACAGAAAGTGTGCAAAGCACGAAGCATTTTGAGAACTTTATAAAATGAAAGAATTAGGAACAGAAGATATGGAGGGACGGAGAGATGAATGGAAGAATGGGTAAAGTAGGTGGAATTTTATTTATGCTTGTAGGAATCGGAATGGTGATTGGTGGTATGATATATCGTAATAGCAGCAAAAAGTTCTATGCGACAGCGGAGCAGACAACGGCTACGATCGATGCAATTCATGAATATATAAGTGCGGATACCGATCATGATACACAACATGATGTATATATCAGTTATGATACGCAAAAAGGAGAACATTATTCGGATGTTGAGCTTGGCTGGTATCATTCCGGAATGGAGGAAGGACAGACAATTACCATTTATTATGCCCCGAATAATCCGCACGACGTTCGGACACAGGAAGGGTCTGTAACAGCCTATATTGTTATAACCGGTATAGGTGTTGTATTTGCACTTATAGGCGGACTGTTTGTATTTGCAGTGAAACTGGATGCATAAAACCCTCTGATTGCCACATACTACCCATATAGCATAATTATGGAAAGTAAGTAGTAATCAGGAGGTTTTTGCATGAAAGCAACAGGAATTGTAAGAAGAATAGATGAATTGGGAAGGATCGTGGTGCCGAAGGAAATTCGCCGAACGTTGCGTATCCGTGAAGGCGATCCGTTAGAGATCTTTACCGACAAGGACGGAGAGATCATTTTGAAAAAATATTCCCCGATTGGAGAACTTGCAATCTTTGCACAGGAATATGTGGACGCTACCGCACAGATCCTTGGCTGCCCGGTATGTGTTACCGACAGGGATCAGATCATTGCGGTTGCCGGAATGCCCAAGAAGGAGCTGCTTGGCAAATCCCTGCATAAGGAGTTAGAAGAGGCGATCAATGACCGGGAAGCGATCATGGCAAGGAAAGGCGAGAAAAAGTATATTCAGATCACCGGGGATGGAAATGATCTGTATGAAGGGCTGATTGTCCAGACGATCATCAGTGAGGGTGATGCGATCGGAGCGGTTGTTGTATTAAATAAAGATGGCAGGAATCCGCTGACAGAAACAGAGCAAAAAGCAGCGATCATTGCAGCGAATTTTCTTGGAAAGCAAATGGAGGGCTGAAAGTTGCCTGAAAAGGCAAAAATTCTAGAAAAATCAAGGGCATTGACAAAAATCAGGTGAAGAAAAACTTTGTTAGAAATGCACAATGAAAATTGAAAATAAATGTAGAAAAGGTACAAAGTTAAAAGGCAAATTGAATAGATTTTGTTGCATATCTCAACGGAAAATTCTACTAAATTGTACAAAAAACCGAAGAATCTGCCTATTTGCTTGACAAACAGGGGGCAAACGAGTATAACTACTACTAGGACTTGCCTATTGGGGGCAAGGAATCAAAGAATACTATATAATTTTTAAGAGGAGGAACTATTCCTATGAACAAAACAGAGTTAGTTGCAGCTATGGCTGAGAAGACAGAATTATCTAAGAAAGATGCAGAGAAGGCTTTAAAGGCATTCACAGATGTAGTAGCAGAAGAATTAACAAAGGGTGAGAAGATCCAGTTAGTTGGATTCGGAACATTTGAAGTAGTTGACAGACCAGCTAGAGAGGGAAGAAATCCTAAGACTGGCGAGACAATGAAGATTGCAGCTTCAAAGGCTCCTAAGTTCAAAGCTGGTAAGGCTTTAAAGGATGTTGTAAACAAATAATTAAGATTTGTTGAAGATGAGGGCTGTTGCATTTGCAACAGCCTTATTTCGTTTTATGGAGGGATATATGAGATTAGATAAATATTTGAAGGTGTCCCGTCTGATCAAGAGAAGAACGGTAGCCAATGATGCCTGTGACGCGGGAAGGGTTATGGTGAATAACCGTGTTGCGAAGGCATCGACGGATGTGAAAGTCGGTGATCGCATTGATATTGAGTTTGGCAATAAGACGGTTGCGGTAGAAGTAACAGCAATTGTGGAATCTACGAAAAAAGAGGATGCAAAAGACATGTTCACATACCTGTAGGAAAACTGGTATTTTTATCTCCTGTACAACATACAATACATCAAGTAAAGTTTGACAGGAGGGTGAACAGAACATGGAAGAGGTAAGAAACGGAAAGTCTCATAAGATTACATTGAACAACAGAGGGGCAGGCGTGATCACGGGAGTGAATGCAGTGAGTTCCTTTGATCCGAATGAAGTATTGTTAGAAACGGAACAAGGGGTGCTGCTGATCAAGGG
>JBNMIW010000178.1:0-4375 GCA_050873485.1 Lachnospiraceae bacterium
GGATATACGTTGATGGCAGGAGCAATTACATTAGCAATTATGGTATTGCCGGTTATTATGCGTACAACGGAGGAGGCACTGCTTTCCGTTCCGGATTCTTACCGGGAAGGTAGTTTCGGACTTGGAGCAGGCAGACTGCGAACCGTATTTGTAATCGTATTGCCATCGGCTATGCCGGGTATCTTTTCCGGTATCATTCTGGCAATCGGTCGTATTGTAGGAGAGACGGCGGCGTTGATCTTTACAGCAGGAACCGTTGCAACAGCAGCAACTGGAGTTATGGACTCTACCCGGACACTGGCAGTTCATATGTACTGTCTGCTGAGTGAGGGACTTTATATGAAACAGGCTTATGCAACAGCTGTTGTTCTGTTGGTTATGGTATTGGTGATCAATGCAATTTCCGGTATGATCGCTAAGAAGTTTACAAAGAAATAAGTAGAATGGAGAAAAGTAACATGGACAAATTTACGATTGAAAATCTGGAATTATATTATAATGATTTTAAGGCATTAAAGGGAATTAATATGCACATTCCAAAGAATGAGATATCCGCATTTATCGGGCCTTCCGGTTGTGGTAAGTCCACATTCTTAAAGTCGCTAAACCGAATGAATGATTTGGTGGAAGGGTGTAAGATTACGGGAACAGCTTTATTAGACGGAGACGATATATATGGAGATATGGATGTCAATCTTCTTCGTAAGAAGGTTGGTATGGTATTTCAGAAACCAAATCCATTCCCGATGAGCGTGTATGATAATATCGCATTTGGACCAAGAACACATGGAATTCATTCGAAAGTGAAATTGGATGAGATCGTGGAAAAGTCACTAAGAGATGCGGCAATCTGGGATGAATTAAAGGATCGTCTGAAAAAGAGTGCTTTGGGATTATCTGGTGGTCAACAGCAGAGATTATGTATTGCCAGAGCATTGGCGGTACAGCCGGATGTGCTGTTAATGGATGAACCGACATCTGCACTTGATCCGATCTCAACATCGAAGATCGAAGATCTGGCAGTGGAACTGAAGAAGGATTATACGATAGTTATGGTGACACATAATATGCAGCAGGCAGCCCGTATATCAGATAAGACGGCATTTTTCCTTCTGGGAGAAGTTGTGGAATATGATGATACCGAGAAATTGTTCTCCAGTCCAAGTGATAAGAGAACAGAGGATTATATTACAGGAAGGTTTGGTTGATTATGCGGAATCGTTTTGATACACAGTTAGAATTATTAAATAAAGAATTAATCGAGATGGGTGCGTTGTGTGAGGAGTTGATCCGGCTTTCCCAGAAAGCATTGCTGGAAGATAAGGACTACATTGAAACTGCCCGTTCCAAAGAGATGGAAGTAGACCAGATGGAAAGCGATATTGAGAGTCTGTGTATGAAATTGTTGTTAAAACAGCAGCCGGTAGCAAGAGATCTGCGTTCTGTATCCTCTGCACTGAAAATGATATCGGATATGGAACGGATTGGCGATCAGTCACTTGATATTATCGAGATTGTAGAATATGTGAAAAAATGTGATCGTGAGAGCAAACAATACATTGAGGAGATGTCAAATGCAGCTGGAAAAATGGTTTCTGACAGTGTGGAAGCATTTGTCCGCAAAGATGAACAACTGGCAAAGGATGTCATTGCATCGGATGACAAAGTGGATTCGTTATTTGACATTATGAAAAAGCGTCTGATTGAGACGATTTCCAAAGAACAGGCAAATGGAGAGATGTATATAGATCTTATTATGATTGCCAAATATTATGAGCGTATCGGAGATCATGCAACGAATATCGCAGAATGGGTATTGTATTACCTGACCGGAACAAAAGTTTCAGGAAACAAAGATTCGTAAGACAGAATGTAGAAATGGAAAATGGGAGCAATCTATTTGTAAAATATATGGAATAGATTTCACATACATTTAACACAGATACGTTTGTAAAATGTATATGGATAATGTAAAATAAAGGAAAACGGAGGGGCTTGTAGAAAGATATGGTTACAAGTCTTTTCGTATTATCTAAGATGTGTTTTATAAAGGAGGAATGCACTCATGATATATTTGTTAGAAGATGATACCAGTATTCAGAATTTTGTCTTATATACACTTAAAAATACAGGATTTGAGGCAGAAGGATTTGAACGTCCGAGTGATTTTTGGAAGCGGATGGAAGAAGAGATTCCGGATCTGCTACTGCTCGATATCATGCTGCCGGAAGAAGATGGTATGGAGATCCTGAAAAAGCTGCGTGACAATCGAAAAACGAAAAATCTGCCGATCATCATGCTGACTGCAAAAGGAACGGAATATGATAAGGTATTAGGATTGGACAGTGGAGCCGATGATTATGTGGCAAAGCCGTTTAGTATGATGGAACTGATGTCACGGATCAAGGCATTATTGCGACGCAGTGAGATCAAAGAGGAAAAGAAAGATACTTATCAGGTGGAACCGCTATATGTGAATATTTCCAAACATATTGTAAAGGTGAATGACGAGGAAGTGAATAGTCTGACGTATAAGGAATTTGAATTACTGTCTATGTTGTTACAGCATCAGGAGACTGTTTTATCCCGTGATCAGATTTTACAATCTATCTGGGGATATGATTTTGACGGAGAGAGCCGGACCGTGGATGTTCATGTTAGAACCCTGCGTCAGAAGTTAGGGGATGCAGGCAAGTTAATCGAGACTGTGCGTGGATTTGGATATAAAATAGGAAAGGCAGAGGAAGATTAGGTAAGGAAAGGTGATACTATGATCAAGCGTATATTTAAAAATACATTTTGGGTATCTATGGTAACGTTATTTATTGCGTATGTTATCATAGTCGGAATTTTATATGATTATTTTGACCGGCAGATAAAAACAGAATTGAAGACGGAAGCAGAATATATTGCATGCGGACTCGAGTCTGTGGGGGATGCATATCTGGACAGTTTTGATCATAATCAGTATATCAGTGGGAAAGTGAGTACATCTCAGGTGCATAAGAATCGTATTACATGGGTGGATTCAGATGGAACCGTGTTATTTGACTCTACAGCTGACAAAGAGAAGATGGAGAATCATAAGAACAGAGACGAGATTCAAAGAGCCCTTAAAAACGGAGAAGGATATACTGTCCGTTATTCCCATACATTAGATGAACAGACAATCTATTATGCGGTGGAATTGTCAGATGGATCGGTATTGCGTGTATCAAGTGCATATAATACGGTGATATCCATTATTATGGCAATGATGCAGCCAACATTATTCCTTGTGTTGCTGATCGTTGTGTTATCTTATTTTATGTCAAAGAGTGTTGCAAAACGAATTGTAGCACCAATCAATAATATGGATCTGTTATATGGTGAAATGGATGAGGAATATGAAGAACTGGTTCCGTTATTAAAACGAATCCGGAAACAGAATATTCTGATTGACCAGCAGATGGATGATCTGAAAACACAACAGGCGAAGTTTCAGGCACTTACGGAACATATGAGAGAGGGATTCCTGGTATTAGACAAGAAAGAAAATGTCATGTCTTATAACAAGGCTGCGGTGGAACTGTTAGGAGCATCAAAGGACATGGATTACACAGGACATAATGTGATTCAGTTTGACCGGGAACGTTCGTTGCGGGAAGCGGTGGATGAGGCGATTAACGGAGTCCGGACACAACGTACATTAGAAAATGGAGAAAGAATATACCGGATCGTTGCCAACCCGATTGTAATCGAAGATGTGGTGAAAGATGAGACGGCAGAAAAACAGGCACCCAAAGCGGATACGGTTCCGAAAGATCAGGTGGAAGGTGCAATTGTAATCATCTTAGATGAGACAGAAAAAGAAAAAAGAGAGCAGTTGCGCAGGGAGTTTACTTCTAATGTATCGCATGAATTAAAGACGCCGTTGACCTCGATTTCCGGTGTTGCAGAGATTATTATGAATGGAATTGTAAAACCGGAAGATATACCGGGATTTGCAAAGAATATATATGAAGAAGCGGCACGCTTGATCGATCTGGTAAATGATATCATATTCCTTTCTAAGTTGGATGAAGATTCTTCGATCGGATATCAGACAGAGAATATTTCGCTGCTGGATATGGCAAAGCAGGTAAAAAGTCGTTTGAAAATGCCATGTCAGGAAAAAGATGTATCCATCCATATTGTAGGAGAGGATGTGCAGATGGAAGGCGTGGCATCCATGGTAGAAGAGGTTATATATAATCTATGTGACAATGGTATTAAATATAACAAAGAGGGTGGAAAGGTTGCCGTGACATTGCGTGAAGTTACAGAAAAAGATATTCCATATGCTGCGATTGAAGTATCTGATACGGGAATCGGAATTGCAATGGATGACCAGGAA
>JBNMIW010000179.1:0-4374 GCA_050873485.1 Lachnospiraceae bacterium
GTATTATCTAACTTCTGTCTGGCTTTTCGAAGTTTCATGGAAGACATCATATACATGGCTTTTGTAATCTTCATGGTATCCTGAATACTTTTTATTCGATTGGATATTTCCTTTGCATTTGCCACTTTTTTACCTCCATTTCCTGCTTTACGTTCCGGCTATGCCTCTTCCTCTGTAGAAAATGCCTGTGCCTTGAACGCATTTGCCGCATCAACAATGGATTCCTTTATATCTTCTGACAGATCTTTCGATGCCTCTAACTGGCTGATAATATCGGAATGATTTACTGCAAAATCCTTTAACAGATCCAGACGGAACTGTTTGATCTTATCTGCCGGAATATCACTAAATATATGTGCATTGGCTGAAACCAATGTAATAACCTGCTCTGCCATTGTAAACGGATGTCCTAACGGCTGCTTTAACAACTCCATTAAAGAACGTCCATGTGCTAACTGTTTCTTTGTTCCTTCATCCAGATCAGATGAGAACTGTGTAAACACTTCCATCTCACGATACTGTGCAAGATCGATACGGATACTTCCGGCTGCCTTCTTCATTGCCTTTGTCTGTGCCGCACCACCTACACGGGATACAGAAAGTCCAACATTTACCGCCGGGCGCTGACCTGCATTGAACAATTCACTCTCCAGATAGATCTGACCATCTGTAATAGAGATAACATTCGTCGGAATATACGCAGATACATCTCCTGCCTGTGTCTCAATAATCGGAAGTGCTGTGATGGAACCACCGCCTGCTTCCGGTGTAATACGGGATGAACGCTCCAACAATCTGGAATGCAGATAGAATACATCACCAGGATAAGCTTCACGTCCCGGAGAACGCTCCAGCAATAAGGAAATCGCACGATATGCAACCGCATGCTTTGACAGATCATCATAAATGATCAATACATCCTTACCCTGATACATAAAGTACTCTGCAAGTGCAGTACCGGAATATGGTGCAATATACTGAAGCGGAGCCGGATCAGATGCCGTAGCCGATACAATGATCGTATACTCCATTGCATTATTTTTCTTCAATGTATTTACTAACTTCGCAATCGTAGATGCTTTCTGTCCGATTGCAACATATACACAGACAACATCTTTGCCCTTCTGATTCAGGATCGTGTCCATTGCTATGGAAGTCTTACCTGTCTGACGGTCACCAATGATCAACTCACGCTGTCCACGACCGATCGGGAACATAGAGTCAATAGAAAGAATACCGGTCTCCATCGGAACAGATACGGATTTACGATCTACGATACTTGGTGCCGGATTCTCGATCGGGCGATAACCATCTGCCTCAATCTCTCCTTCGCCATCAAGTGGTGCACCTAATGCATCCACAATTCTTCCCTTGAATGCTTCACCAACCGGAATACCTGCCATCTTACCGGTACGGGCAACACGGCTTCCTTCATGAATCTCAGTATCACGTCCAAATAAGATAACACCGATCTCATCCCGACGTACATCCTGTACCATACCTTTGACACCACAGTCAAAAATAACGATCTCACCATAACATGCATGGTCAATACCATCTACATTAACGATACCGTCACCAACCCAGTTGACAACACCGATCTCTTTGTTCTTTGCTTCGAGTTCAAAGTCTTCAATACTGCTTCTTAATATAGAAATAATATTCTCTTCACTCACTGTCGCGCCGTTTGAAGACACCGCACCAGCCATTTTATTCTTTAACTGGTCAATTCTTCCCTGCTCGCTCCAGTCATACTCTTTGGTTCCTACCCGGAGAATGAAACCGCTCTTTAAAGACTTATCCTCTTTCATCTCGATCTCCATATCCTCTGAACCAAATTCTTTATTCAGGAACTTGCGGATTCCTGCAAGCTGTTCCTCATCCGGAGCAGTCACATATGTAAGCTCTGCTTTCTTTTCTCCGCTTTCCGGTTCCTTATCTAATTCATCATATGCAGTAACAATCTCATCAAATAAAGCAAAATCATTGTTATCGCATAAGATCTTCATGAAATTACGAATTTCCTTCGGAAATACACGCTCGATAACCAGGTGTTTCTTCTCAACTGCCACTGCCGGATTTTCAAAATCCACTCTCACCTGTGGTACCGCCTCAAGAATCTCTTTCACTTGCGTAAGCATTTCTTTCGGAATATCTGTTTTGCGCAAATCTGACGCATAATTTAATGCTTCCTGAGTCACTCTTATTCACCTGCTTTATCTAAAAATTCATTGTAGAGCGAACGATCGATCTCTGCTCCACTTTGTTTACCTACTACCTTTGTTGCTGCATCTACTACCATATCAGCAATCTCTTTCTCAGCACCTTTAATGATCTGTGCTTTCTGATGTTGTGCCTCTGCTGTTGCATCCTCTTTGATCTGACGTGCCTTATTCTCCGCATCTGCCACAATCTTCTGATACTGTGCATCTGCATCTTTTCTGGCTGCCTGTAATGTTTTCTTCTTCTCTTCTTCAATACCGGCTAAAGAATCTGTATACTGAGCCTTTAATCCATCAGCTTCTGCCTGGCGGGCTGCTGCCTCACCAAACTGTTTATCTGCCTCTGCCTGACGAGCCTCAATAATCTTCTGTACCGGTTTGAAAAGAAAAATCTTTAATGCAACAAGAAGTACCAGGAGGTTCACAACTGTTAAAATCAAATTTGTCGGATCTACACTTAGCATGTCACCTACCTGCCTTCCTTATTATTTCAACATTACGATAACCATCAAAGCGATAACGAAACCATAAATAGCGGTTGCCTCTGCAAGCGCACAACCAAGGATCAATGTGTTACGGATCTTGCTCTCTGCTTCCGGCTGTCTTGCAACGGCCTCTGTTGCTTTACCGGTTGCAATACCGATACCAATACCAGCTCCAAGTGCTCCTAATACGGCAATACCTGCTCCAATTGCGATTAAAGTATTCATAATAAAATCTCCTTTTCTTTCATATCATTTTTTGTTAATGCGTATTACTCAATCTCTTCACCAATATATAATGAGGTTAAGAATACAAATACATATGCCTGAAGTAATCCGTCAAAAATATCAAAATACAAACTGAACACAGTCGGTAAAAAGACCGGAACGATCATTTTGATCAATTCCATGATAACGAATGAACCTAACACATTACCGAAAAGTCGCATACAAAGCGATAATGGTCTGGTAAACACTTCAAGGATATTGATTGGGGTTACAATTGCGATTGGTTCTGTAAACTTATGTAGCCATTTCTTGACGCCTAAGTAATAAATACCTGCGGCTTCCACTATCACAATGCTCATTACAGCCAAAGCAATGGTAACATTCAAATCCTTTGTCGGGGATTTGAAGCCAAACAAACCGATAATGTTGGAAATGCCAATGTATACTAACACAGTTGTCAGATACGGAACAAAGGCTTTTCCTTTCTCACCTATCATGCCTTCCACGATGCCGGTTAATTTGGTAACAATCAGTTCTGCTACTGCCTGACGCTTACTTATGTGATCGATTTTCATATTTCTTGTAAGGAAAATCGAAAGTAAAATCAGAACTGCCATGATGATCCATGTTACAACAATTGACTCCTTGATCTCTAATCCACCAAGAACCGGAATCGTAAACACGGTCTTACACTCGAGTTCTTCCATCAGGTTTTTTGCTAATTCTTCCAAAAAACCATCTCCTTATCCTTTACTTTGTTTCTATCAGAGTTTATAATACTTTACATAAAATGTAAAATATATATTTGAAATGTTTGCTATATCATTATGACATGGAGGGAAGTTTAATGGACATTACTTATGATTATTATCGCATATTCTACTATGTAGCCAAATATAAGAGCTTTACACGGGCCGCTACCGTGCTTATGAACAACCAGCCGAATATCAGCCGAGCTATGAATAACTTAGAGAAACAGTTAGGCTGCACGCTGTTTCTACGCTCCAATCGTGGAATCAGTCTCACACCGGAAGGTAAGAAACTATACAACCATGTCTCCGTTGCCTACCGGCATCTTCAGGCTGCAGAATTAGAATTATCCGGTTCCAATACATTAGAAAGCGGAAATGTAACGATCAGTGCAAGTGAAACTGCACTTCATGGTATCCTGTTAGATGTACTGCGTGATTTTCATAATGCATATCCAAACATCCATATCCATATCTTAAGCCATACTACCCCGGAAGCCATTCAGACTGTCCGCAGCGGTCTGGCTGACTTCTGCGTTGTCACCTCCCCTACCCGGGTACGACGTCCTTTCAAAGAAACGGTTCTCATGGAATTCCATGAGGTTCTTGTGGGCAGCCGCAAGTACAGTGAATTATCCGAGAAAAAATTGCGATTACAAGATCTCCAACAGTATCCGATGGTCTGTTTAGGAC
>JBNMIW010000180.1:0-4366 GCA_050873485.1 Lachnospiraceae bacterium
ATGAACAGAGGTTACAAAAGAAACGTTTGAGAAAGAAGAGACGAACCGGATGAATAAACAGATAGTTAATAAATATGTCAATTATATGATAGTGCCTGTAAGCATTGTGTTACAGGCACTTTTGCTGGTTTTAATGCTACAGTGTATCACATTTACCGGATGGGATCATATCGCACAGTGGTTATCGGTAAAGAATACCTTTTATGTGTTGTATAATTTGCTATTAGCAATGAACATTCTGTTTCTGTTTTATGTCGGAACCCAAAAACTTACACCGGGATATCTTGCATCCGGAGTGGGTGTATTGGTGATCGGAATCATCAATAATATGAAATGGGCTGCATTAAAGGAATGTGTGACATTTTCTGATTTTTCCAAACTATCGGAGGCAGTAAAGGTATCTAAGAATGCGGAGTTTCATATATGGATGGGGATGATACTGTTTGTGATAGCGTATCTTGCTGCGTTAGTGCTATGTATCTGTGTGGATGTGAAGTGGTCGAAACGGCTGAAGGATAAACCGTATCGGAGAGTGAATATGTGGCTGGCAGGAATATTGCTTGTAATACTGATTCCGGTTATCGTGCAGGATGGGAAAACGAGTGCAGTTGCAAAATTAACAGAAAATGTTCAGTCGGAGGAACCGGGACCGGTTGTCTATTTTGTGGAAAGTCTGTTTCAGGAGAAAACCAATGAACCTTATACAACGGATGAGGCATGGAAACAATATGAAACCTATGTAGAACAAGGAAAGAAGCTTGTCAATGAAAATGCGGACAAGGATGTTGACAATACTGTGAAACAGCCGAATATCATTGTGATCATGAGTGAGGCATTTTATGATCTGGACCGTTTAGAAGGATCGGTATCTTACAGCGAGGATCCGATGAAACCGTTCCGGAAAGTATGTGAAGAAGGAATAAGCGGGAATCTGTATGTGAATGTATATGGAGGAAGTACGCATTTTACGGAGTTTGAGTTTCTTACAGGATGGAATACACGGGGCATGAACACCGGTTCCTGCCCGTATAAGGAATATTTTTCAAAAGATCAGCCTTCGTTTGCCAGATATCTGAAATATCAGGGGTATCAGACAGTGGCAATTCATCCCTACAATGGGAAATTCTGGAATAGGTATGTGGCGTATCCAAGACTCGGCTTTGATGCATTTATTGACCAATATCGGATGAGCTATCAGGAAAAATGCGGTTATATATCCGATGATTCACTGACAAAAGAGATCATCAAACAGTTTGAGGAAAAAGAAGACGACAAGCCATTCTTTTGTTTTAGTGTGTCGGTTGCAAATCATATTGCGATCCTGAATGGAGAGGAAAAGGAAAATGCACCGGATCAGATCAAAGTAACATATGATGATGCATTAGGATATGGACCGAATAAAAAACGATGGGTGCAGGAATATGTCAGTGGAATTGAAAAGAGTGGCGAAGCGTTACAGGAATTGACAAGCTATCTGAAAACGCAGGATGAACCGACGATTGTTGTATTCTTTGGGGATCATGCACCGAGTTACGCATTGGATCAGTTGGCAGCGGGAAAGAAAGACACGGATCTGGCATATTCCACACCATATCTGATATGGGGCAATTATGATTGGATGTCGGAGAAAGAAGCACAGGATGTGAGTGCATCCTATTTATCGACGTATCTGATACAATTACTGCATATGCCGTATGTATCTCAGAATTATTATAATATTGCGATGCGTAATGTATATCCGGTTGAGACACGGTATATGATAAAAAACAGTACGGGACAGTTTTATGATCGGTTCTCGAAAAAGGAGCAGCGGGATTATTACAAACATGCTTTGGATTTAAAGAAGCATGTGGAAACGCTTTTGGAAAATCCGAAACAGATATCTGATATCTGGATAGATATTCCGGGAGAAGATAAAAAGTAAAATTTCTCACACAATGTTCACATTTTTTCTTGTTTTTTTCTTGACAAACATATATGTGGGTGGTACATTATATTCAGATGTTAGCACTCGGATAAGTTGAGTGCTAATAATCAAATAAGCAGGAAAGGGGTCTGATGCATGGAACTAGATGAGCGTAAGCAGAAGATATTGAAAGCAATCATATCGAACTATTTAGAGACTGGGGAACCGGTTGGCTCACGAACCATTTCCAAATATACAGATTTGAACCTTTCTTCTGCAACAATTAGAAATGAGATGGCAGACTTAGAGGAACTTGGGTTGATCATGCAGCCACATACGTCAGCAGGTCGTGTCCCGACCGATCAGGGGTATCGATTATATGTCGATCACATGATGGCTGAGAAAGATAATGAGATGCAGGACATGAAGACCCAGTTGTTAGAGCGTGTGGATAAGATGGAATCCATGCTTAAGCAGGTCGCCAAGGTGTTAGCATACAATACGAACTATGCAACACTGGTTACAGCACCACAGTATCAGAACAAGAAGTTGAAGTTCATTCAGTTGTCACAGGTTGATGATAATCAGCTGTTAGCGGTTATCGTTGTGGATGGCAATGTGATCAAGAACAAGATGATGCAGGTGGAACGACCGCTTGAGAATGACGAATTGTTGAAACTGAATGTTTTGTTGAATACGTTCTTACAGGGAGCGTCTTTACAAGATATTAATTTAGAAATGATTCAGACCATCAAGGCACAGGCTGGAGAGTTTGCAGATATCATGGAGAACATTTTCCAGGGAATTGCAGAAGCCATTCATGATGCGGATGAGGTCGAGATCTATACCAGCGGTACGACGAATATGTTAAAGTATCCGGAACTTGGTGATATTGAACAGACCACAAAGCTTCTTGAAGCGTTGGAAGACCGACAGGGATTAGATGAATTGATTGATGAGTCTATGAACAGTGATAATTCGAATGGTATTCAGGTATATATTGGAGAAGAAGCACCGGTTTCCAACATGAAGGATTGCAGTATTGTAACGGCAACGTATGAATTGGCAGAAGGTGCAAAAGGAACGATAGGAATTATCGGACCGAAGCGTATGGACTATAAGAAAGTGGTCAGCACCCTGAAGAATCTTACGGGTGAGTTAGATACAATATTTAAGAAGAAAGATTAGAGGTGTCAAAGTGGAAGAGAAAAAGAAAAGCAATGCGAAGAACAATGCTGGTAATAAGAAGAACAAACCGGCCGGCAAAGCAGTAGAAGAGACTGTAGAAGAGGTAGCGGTAGAATCCACTGAAGAGACAGCAGTAGAAGAGGCCAAAGAAGTTTCAGAGGAGACCGAAAAGAAGCCGACGAAGGCAAAGAAAGGCAGTCGCAGAAGCGGTGGCAATAATAAGGCATTAGAAGTTGAGTTAGAGAAGCAGAAGGCACTTACAGAAGAAGCAAATGACAAATACAAGCGTCTTTTAGCAGAATTTGAGAATGCCAGAAACCGTAATGAAAAAGAATCCAAGCGAATGTATGACATTGGTGCGAAGGAAGTTTTAGAGAAACTGTTACCGGTAGTCGATAACTTTGAGAGAGCGTTAGCTACGATTCCGGAAGAGGATAAAGACAGAGCGTTTGAACAAGGTGTTGATAAGATATACAAACAATTCATTGTAACTCTTGAGGACGTTGGTGTGAAACCAATGAATGCAGAGGGAACAGAGTTTGATCCGAACTTCCATAATGCAGTATTACATGTTGAGGATGAGGAATTAGGAGATAACGTAGTTGCAGAAGAACTTCAAAAAGGATATATGTATAAAGATGAAGTGCTTCGACATAGTATGGTTAAGGTTGCAAACTAATTAAGTTTATTATGATTATAGAATTTTAGGAGGACAAAAGTCATGGGTAAAATTATTGGTATCGATTTAGGAACAACAAATTCATGTGTAGCCGTTATGGAAGGTGGTAAGCCGGTTGTTATTAACAATGCGGAAGGTGCAAGAACAACACCATCTGTTGTAGCATTTACAAAGACCGGCGAGCGTGTCGTTGGTGAACCTGCAAAGCGTCAGGCTGTAACGAATGCAGATAAGACCATTTCTTCTATCAAGAGACATATGGGTACAGATTATAAGGTAACGATTGATGATAAGAAGTATTCTCCACAGGAGATTTCAGCAATGATTCTTCAGAAATTGAAATCAGATGCAGAAAGCTACTTAGGTGAGAAAGTTACAGAGGCAGTTATCACAGTTCCTGCTTACTTCTCAGATGCACAGAGACAGGCAACAAAGGATGCCGGACGTATCGCAGGATTGGATGTAAAACGTATCATCAACGAGCCAACAGCTGCTGCATTATCTTATGGTTTGGATAATGAGAATGAACAGAGAATCATGGTATACGATTTAGGTGGTGGTACATTTGATGTATCTATCATTGAGATCGGTGA
>JBNMIW010000181.1:0-4362 GCA_050873485.1 Lachnospiraceae bacterium
GAGTGGCAGATATTTACAAAGGTATGCATTCCATTATGTAAGGGTCCGATCGCATCGGTTGCGATTCTGGTATTTATTGATTACTGGAATATGGTAGAGCAGCCGCTTATCATGTTATCCGATGCAGACAAACATCCATTATCGGTATTCTTGTCACAGATCAATACCGGTGAAGTGGGGTTGGCATTTGCAGTGGCAACCATATATATGGTGCCACCTATATTGATTTTCCTTTATGGCGAGGAATACTTAGTAGACGGAATTTCGTATTCCGGCGGCGTGAAAGGATAGGAGGAAGAAGATGGAAAAAGAAACGAACCGCAAACATATTGTAAAAAAAGCAGCCGTGATCTTTTTGGTGGCAATGCTGTTATTGACATTTTTCTCAAATACGATCATGAATTATTCTTTGCCGGAGGTGGCAACAGAGCCGGTAACAACCGGAACGGTATCCAATAAAGTACGTGGACAGGGAACGGTCGAAACCAATTCGGATTCGGACGTAACGGTCAGTGGTGCCAGAGTGGTCAAAGAAGTAAAAGTCGAAGTTGGAGACGAGGTCAAGAAAGGGGATGTATTGTTTACCTTCGAAGAAGGCGAGAATACAGAATTAGACGAGGCACAGAATGCTTTGGATGACCTTGAGTTGAATTACGCCAAATCCTTATTAAAGAGTGCGCCGGATTACACAGAAGACAATATCAGTATTAAGGACGCAAAGGAAGATCTGCAAAATGCGATTGATGCACAGGAAGCGGCAGCAAAGAATGATAAGACATTGAAAGCCGCAAAGAAGGAAGCTGCGGAGATTAAGAAGAAAGTTGCTGCTGCACAGGCAAAAGTGGATTCTTTGCAGGAGCAGGCAGATGCATATTCGGCAACGGGAGATTATGATGCAATCAACGATCAGTTAAAAGCAGATAATGAATCTTTGGCAGCCATGAAAGTACAGTTAAGTGATCTGAAAGAGGATTTGAAAAAGGCACAGGATGCAGGAGATGATACGACAGATCTCAATCGTCAGATCCGCGATAAAGAGACAGAAATTGCAAACAAACAGGATGATATCTCGAGCGAGACCAAGAAATTAGAGGCATTGAAGCCATCCAAACAGGTAAAATCGGATCTTGCCAGTGCAACAAAGACATTAACATCGCTTCAGAAACAGCAGGAAGCAAAAGAGGCGAAAGTTACGGAATTAAGTGCAGCTTCTACGTTAGCCGATGCGAAAGCGGCAGTAAAAGAAAAAAGAAAAGCATTAGCCAGTCTGATCCGTGGATTGGATACGAAGAAGAAAGAGGATTCCCTCAATGCACAATCCGAAGCGCTTGACAATGAAGCGGCTCAAAAGAGTATTGAGGAGCAAAGAGATAAAGTTGATAAGATCAAGAGTAGCAATGATATATCGGAAGTAAAAGCAGAAGAAGACGGTATTGTATCAGAGGTGAACTGTAAGGCAGGAGATAGTGTGACTGCAGATGCACCTCTTGCGAAGATTCAATTGGCAGACAGCGGATATGTTGTAAAAGTGACTGTGACAAAAGCACAGAGCAAGTTAATCCGTACCGGGGATGAAGCAACGGTTGAAAATGTATGGGATGACAGTGTAACAGCTACGGTTAAGAGTATCCGGGCAGATACTGAGAATCCAAATCAAAATATGGTCGTAACCTTTGAAGTAAAGGGTGATGGTGTTTCTGTTGGTCAGACGCTGGCATTTGCGGTAGGAAACCGGAGTAGTCAGTATGATGCGGTAGTTCCAAACAATGCCGTGCGCGAGGACAGTAAAGGTAAATTTGTTCTTGTGCTGAAAGTAAAGGGAACCCCTCTTGGCAACAGATATACGGTGAAGCGGGCAGATGTAGAGGTTCAGGCATCCGATGACACTTCTTCCGGAGTGACCGGCGGGGTCTATGAAAATGATAACGTAATCACAAATTCCTCAAAACCATTAGAGGAAGGTATGCAGGTAAGATTAGTGGAGTAGTATGAAGAAGATAGAGATTTCATTAAACAAAAAACAGATAATCCTTCTCATTGCCAATGTCGTATTTCTTCTTGCATATATACTGCTTACGGTATTTGCACATAAACAGACATCGGTGTTGTATTCGGAGCAGGAAGGACAACGTTGGGAGAATGGCAAAATGCAATATGCCCAGGTGAGTGCATTTATTTCACCCAACCGGCAGACGGGAGCAGATGAATTAGCTTCCATTCGAAGTGCGATTGCAACGAAGCTTTCCAAGGATTCTTACAGTGAATCAAAGACAGGCGGCAGAGTATGGATTGATAGTTATTGCGGAGAAGTGCAGACAGATATTCGCAAAGATGCCAACACATTAAATGTAACCGCAGTTGGAATTGGTGGCAATTTCTTTCAGTTCAATCCGTTTGAGCTGCTATCCGGAAGTTATATATCAGAAGATGATCTGAACAATGACCGGGTTGTTATTGACGAGAATCTGGCATGGGCAATGTTTGGTTCCAATGATGTTGTTGGGATGCAGATATGGATGAATAATACCATATTTACTGTGGCGGGTGTTGTAAAGGCTCCGGAGGACGGATTAGAAAAGACGGCATATGGTAACTCTAATCGGATCTATATGCTGTACGATCAGTTAAAGAAACAGCAGGATTCTTTAACAATCACCTGTTATGAAGTGGTACTTCCAAATCCGATCAGTAACTATGCATATTATGCGGTTCGAAGTGCATTTGGTCTGTCGGAAGAGAGCGAGGAGCAGTTAGATCAGGAAGAGAATCCGCTTACATTTGATAATGTGGAAATTCTTGAAAATACAAACCGGTTTGAATTGGTGCCGATGCTTACGAAGGTGAAGCAGTGGAGACTGCGGAGTATGCGAACCAGTCTGATCGGATATCCATATTGGGAAAATATTGCAAGGGCAACAGAGGACACTCAGATATTGTTGTTGATCTTCCGTATTCTGGTACTCATTTGTCCGGTGATAACATTGATCGGATTGTTTATTCATTGGTGGAAACATCGGAAGTGGACCATGAAACGTTTGTGTCTGGCAGGAGTTGATAAACTTCGGGAAAAACGGGAAGAACGCTGGGAAGAAAAACGTCGCATGGAAGAAGAGGATGCAGCATTTGATGACGACCGGGAACCGGTTGAAGATGCGGAAGAGCTTGGGAATTCCATAGAAACGGAGCAGGAAACGGTGGATATCGAGGAGCAAAAAGAAGACGAAGAACCGGAGGATTATATTGATATAACTCCGGATGATCCGGAAGAAGAACAGGAGCCGGAATTAAAGGCAGTTACAGATGATGAATTGTTCCGGAAATAGCCATATAAATGATATAAGGAGCCATGCATTTCATGCATGGCTCCTTGTCATTATTGTTCATATCCGAAATATTCGTCGATACCGGCAACGATACCTTTTGCTAATTTCTTTTGATAAGATTTCTTGTTCAATAAGCGGTCTTCTGTCGGATTGGTCATAAATCCGACTTCGATCAATGTTACCGGCATGGTAGCCCAGTTATTACCTGTCAGATCATTTCTTATATATAAACCACGGTTATAAGTACCTGCTTCATCGCACATGTTGTTGAGGACACATTTGGAAAGCTTCTTACATTTTTTGCTGAGTTTTCCGTTATATTTATTCGAAGAGGAAGGGTACAGGGCGGAAGCTCCACGGGCAGATCCTGATGAGGCAGCGTCCACATGGATACGGATAAAGATATCTGCTTTTGCCTTATTGGCGATCATTGCACGCTTCTTACAGCTTAGGGCACGTTTGGAGTCCTTGCGGGTAAGAATTACTTTGTAGCCTTTCTTTTCTAATAATGGTTTTATCTGTTTGGCAAGTATTAAAGTAAACTGGTATTCGTATGTTTTACTTACAACACCGCGGGTGCCGATTGCATCTTTTGCTTTTCTGGTCTTTGCACCGGGACCGATCGGTTCCGTTCCGCCGGACATTTTTGAGGTGTGACCGGGATCAAGACAAACAATCTTCTTTGCAATCACGTTGACTTTTTTTGTGACAGTGGCATCTCCGCTTTGTGCGGTTACTTTTACAGAGCCGATCTTCTTGCCGGTCAGCTTGCCATCTGTCGTGATCGTTGCAATCTTTTCGTCGCTTACAGAATAGGTTACCGGTGAATTGTCATCGGCTGCTGCCTGAAACTGAATGGTTTTACCTACTTTTACTTTGTCCTTTGTCTGTGTAAAGGTGATTGTAGATGCCTGTGCATTTACCTGTGTATAGGGAATCGAAAACAGGATTCCGACAAGTAAGAGCATCCATAAAAAATAATGTTTTTTCATAATAGCCTCCTCATGTTAATGTATTATTCTATAAAATATAATTTAGA
>JBNMIW010000182.1:0-4351 GCA_050873485.1 Lachnospiraceae bacterium
CTGCATGTGGCAACAATCCTAAACAGGCAAATGAAGAGGGGAGACACAAAAAAGCCTATCGTAAGGTCTTTGACAGACTCCCACCATCCCTTTTTGTGTACACAGCGGTCATACATGACAAGGTATACCGCCAAAACGCCACCTGCAAACAGCAGGAATTTAATTATTGATATAATCATTTTGCAAAGATATGAAAATTAATCGGGTTTCACAGAAGGATCAGCCAAAAATATCATGGAAGAATAGCTTTTTTATGAATATTTATTATTTCTTCTGCTTCTATAGACTGCTAGCCTCTATAATAATAGGCTTGGCTTTTTCTATACTGCTTTTTCTGATTGTGATGGATTTGATGATTCCCTCACAACTGAGCAGCATTGATTATAAAACCACCTTGAAACTCTTCGACCAGTTACAGCAGGCTAATCGTCATCAGGATGCGATTAATCTGATGGAATATAAGGGTAAAATTCTGGATGATAATCCCGAAGAGATTGTCTATAAATCAAAGTTGGCAGATTCTTATTATCATGTGGGTGACTATAGCAAGGCAGAAAAAATGTATCTTGATATATGGAATCTGCTTCCAAAGTTTATAAAGGAATATGGTGATTCCAAAGATGCTGATGTGCAGTTTTCCAAGCAAGCATTGTATTATGCTACAGCCAGAGTCATCTATCTCTTTTACGAAAAGATCGGTGATGTCAATAATCAGCTCAAGTTTTATCATATTTACAGGAAGTATTATGATGGTGCACAACAGGAGATAGACCGGTTCGTAGCAAAGGCCTACAATGAAAAGGAGTGGTTTTCAACTTTAGATATTGCCATTCCTAAAGAGCTTGTACTGTATGATTCCATTGTGGTTTCCTATTATCAGAATAAGGAATTGGCCATCAGGAGTATGGGGAAGTATGTTGATAAAATATTAGGTAACCAGCAATATCCCCCACGTTACAAGGTTAAATGTCTCAATCAGCTTATCAAATGGGATTTTGAAAATGGGAAAGAGATTGATGCCTATCCTAGAATCCTTCAGGCTGTGAATTTGGTAAAACAGATGAATGTACTTGCTGAGTGCGATGTCTTGGGAGAACTGTCAGACTATTGTTTCAGAATTCATGATCTTTCCATGAGTAAAGTATTGTTTAAAAGATATCAGAGATTCCTGGATCGCTTTCATGATAAGAATGATTATGAATATATTGTAAACTATGTGAGAGGTTCCAGATTTCAGGAGGCTGAGGGCGACTGGTATGGTCTCATCTCTGATTTGCAACTCTATTGTGAAGGTATGAAAAAGCAGATTGCCTTGAACATTCCGTCAATGACTGAAGAGCAGTGTGAGCATTTTGCCCAGCAGTTTGATGTGGCCTATAATTATGCTTTTCATGTATTGCAGAAACATCCGACGCCAGAATTGGCCAATTTGTGTTTTGACAATATCACTTTTAAAACAGGACTTCTTCTCCGTTCCAATTTGTCGATCAGGCATAGTATCGAGAATATGGGAGACCCTGAGATTCTGAAAAAGTACAATGAACTGGATGAACTCCGGAAGAACCTGTCTTATCAGGAAATTTCAGGAAAGAAACTGTTTAATCAAAAAGATGAGATACAGAAGAAAATCGATGATATTGAGAAGGAACTGGCGTTGAAATGCACGGATTTCAAGACAAAGAATGAACTGGAGAATCAGGATTATCACCAGGTACAGAAGAGTTTGGATTCTGGTGAAGCACTCGTCAATCTGGTTGAGAACGAAGGTCAGCTGTTTGCACTCATGCTGAAACACAAAGGTGATGTGTCATATATCCCTATGGGAAAGCTTGCTGATATACAGAGTCAGCTGCAGCGGCCTATCTTTGAAATCTATCATGATCCGGGGCTTACCCAAAAACTCCTGGGGAAGGTGTTAGCTGCGGCTGCTGGTATCCATACCTTATATTATGTACCAAAGGGAATTTACAATCAAATTGCTGTGGGTGCATTATATATGGGCAATAACAAATACGTATGTGATACAAGGCAGTTGAAGCTGTTGTCCAATCCTATGGATATAAAGACGGCAAAGCCATTCAACTTGTCTGCAATCAGTCATGGTGCTACGTTATGGGGTGGTATAGATTATGGACCGGGTTCTGCAACTCTTCCGGCGTTGAAGAGACAGGCTATCAAGCGAGGAGAAACCCTTTCCAACTTGCCTTATGCCTATAATGAAGTGATGGATATTTCAGCTTTGTTTCGGGCTAAAAATGTAAGGAACCGGGTTTATACGGGTAAATATGCCACAGAAGCAGCCTTTAAGGCAAAGAGCAAGATGAAGAATAGCATCATACATATATCTACCCACGGCTTCTTTAAAGACAATGCTCCGAACAAAAATCCGATGTTGGAATCGGGATTGTTCTTTGCAGGGGCAAACAGGTATTGGTGTAATGACAAGCTGCAGCTATCTCCTTATGCAGATGATGGTATCTTGCGTTCTGCCGAGATTGCCACATTGAATTTGGCTGATTGTTCACTGGTGGTCTTGTCAGCCTGCGAAACGGGTTTGGGATACAGCAATTCCAGCGAGGGAGTGTATGGATTGCAGAGAGCCTTTAAACTGGCTGGTGCCAAGCAGATTCTGATGAGTTTGTGGGCAGTGGATGATAGAGCTACGGATATGTTGATGACTGGGTTTTATCAAGGCTTGCTGCGTGGAGAAGATGCTGATGAAGCTTTGCAGAAAAGCAAGGCTTATCTTAGGAAGATGTATCCTTCTCCAGAAGATTGGGGGGCTTTTGTCCTTCTTCATTAAACTGTTCGTTCCAAGTAGTTAAACAAACGGAGGATACATCATGGCGGTGTATCCTCCGTTTGTTTTCAATGATTGGATTTCATTTTTCTCAAGATAGAATTTGTCTTCAAATACTCATCTTCCGTGAGAAAATCATATCTTTTTTTGCCCAATCTGTTCAATACAAAATGGTGCCAATAGCTGTGATGAAGGTTCTTGGGACCATGCAATGTGGGTGTAGGATTCTTGCAAAATTCTATGTTCGTAAGAAGAATATTCTTGTCTTTGACAATATAAGGGGCATAATTCAGAATTTCATTCAAAAGTTCGTATGCACTGGCGTATTGTTGGATATGGATCAATGCAGATGAAAGTTTCATCTTTTTTACATAATCCGGTTTTTCACGGATTTCTTGCTTCAGGAAATCTGCCATGACGGTGTAATACCGATAGTTGCGTCTGAACTTCCAGTAGTTGTAGCCCCAGTATGCTACCAGGAAAATGATTAATAATTTTGCCATAATTCGATCTTTTTTGTTAGTTATCTGGCAAAGTTACAAAAAATATCTGGAATATGGAAGGAATCAGTTATTTTTTCTTTTGAATTCAAAAAAATACATTTGGGTGTTTACCTTTTCCAGGTTGATGTTATATAGGAGTGTAAGACATCGGATGGTGTCATAAAAGAATTGAATATGTTGAACTGTCAAATATATAATGGTTATGACAAATACTAAGATTCCGGGACTCAGCTTCTCCCTTAAACGAGCTGTTGGCATTACTGCCGCTAACCGTGCCTTTACAAAGGCTACGGGTATTCCCACCACGAAGACTGGTATCGAGAGAAAGATCGGTGCTGCTGTCATTGGGTTGATTTTTGGGAAAAAGAAATAGGAATGTTTACCTTTTCACAACTCGAGGTATTATATGATGAATCAAGTTATTGAATTTATGAATAAGATGAAAAGAAAAATGCAAAGAAGAGGATTTGTTATGATCCATTCACTTTGCAAAAGTAAACAGCAGAGCAGGCGTCAGGCTTCTCCTGTTGAGACCATCGGTCAGGCATCAGCGGATTCTGCATCTGTTGCCATGATATATCGCAGTGAATTGGATTACATCTCACGATGCATTCTGGATTCAAAGACGATTGAAACGGGTGGGCAACTCTTTGGCTTCTGGACTTCTACAGGGATTCCTGTTGTACTCTATGCCATTGGTCCCGGACCACACGCCAATCATCAGTGTACCTTCTTTAATCAGGATGTTGATTATCTGGTAAAGGTAGGTAACACCCTTCTGAAGAAATATGGATTGCAGCATATCGGTGAGTGGCATTCTCATCAACAGTTGGGACTGGCTCATCCAAGCGGTCATGATGCTTCCAACATGCAGATGGTAATTGACCAGAAGCATCTTGGCAGGTTCCTTCTTTGCATTGGCAACTGTGATGCGCATGCTTCTACGCTGAATGCTTTCTCTTTCTTGGAGGGACATCAAGACTATCAGCATGCTTCATGGCTCATCAAAGAGATGGATAGTCCATACCGTCAGCTCGTGGACCGGGAA
>JBNMIW010000183.1:0-4347 GCA_050873485.1 Lachnospiraceae bacterium
ATTATGACAAAATATTTATTAAAACGTATATTACATGGACTTGTGTCTATCGTGATCGTTGTGGCACTGGTCATGATCATGATCTACACAATGTTAGACCGAAACCTTGTTTTTGCAGGGGATACAAAATATTCACATACAAGTAATAATGCAAGAGTTGCCTATAAATACTCCAAATGGGAAGATTATGGTTATCTGAATTATGTAACATATTCTGACTGGCTGAATGAACTTGTAAGCGATGGAGAATTAACAGAAGAAGAGCGATCTGCAGTGGTTGGTTTCGGAAGAACCAAGGCACAGGATTCAGAGCAGGTCAGTGAATATGTCAAAAAATTCACAAAATATTATAAGTCTCAGGGATACACGGTAGTCCGTAAAGATGCCGTTATGATGAACAAGAAGAAGTATGCAGACGGTGGTCAGCAGCAGCTTTTTGCGTATAAAGATGTCCCATTGGCATCCCGTATGGGAAAATATTTTGCAAATTTAATAACAATTGATGATATTAATAATGTAGAAGACATCGTAGGTGAGAGAGGTCTTACCTTTACGTTACATGATCCTGTTTATGGTGGGGAAAAATTCTCACCGGCGATCATTGGCAATGGTACAACACACAAGTATTTACTGTATTTTGATTCCAAGTTTCCGTTTGTTCATCAGAATATTGTGACGATTAATCTTGGAACATCCTATACGGTAAATCAGGGAGTGGATGTATTCAGTACGATGACAAGCCATCAGGGATCTTATATAAAATCAACTGTCACCTATCCAACCGGTCTTGTGGAGGAGAGTGCGGACAATCTGCATACTGCAACCTATATGCAGGGTTCCAGAGAATCCAGCTTATTGTATGCAGACCGTTATGAAGATGACTACACCAATGTTGCAACATACAAAACAGGAAAATCCAAAGTGGGTTATTCCTTTGTAATCGGACTGATCGCAGTTATCATGTCTTATCTGATCGGTGTGCCGCTTGGTATCCTTATGGCGAGAAAGAAAGACAGACTGGTCGATAAGATTGGTACGCTTTATATTGTATTTATTATTGCAGTACCATCACTTGCGTATATTTTCCTGTTCAAGGCGATCGGCGGAAGCTTTGGCCTGCCAACAACCTTTGATATGGAATCGCCGAGCAGGCTGATGTATATATTGCCGATCGTATCGTTAGCACTTCCATCCATAGCAAATCTGATGAAGTGGATAAGACGTTATATGATCGATCAGATGAATTCGGACTATGTCAAATTTGCAAGATCCGGTGGTCTGACAGAGGGTGAGATTTTCACCAGACATATTTTGAAGAACGCAGCGATCCCGATCATTCAGGGAATCCCTGCAGCAGTGCTTGGAGCATTGACAGGAGCGATCATCACAGAGCGTGTGTATGTCGTTCCAGGTATTGGTAACTTATTAACAGAGGCTATCAACAAATATGATAATGGTGTTATTGTCGGTGGAACACTGTTCTATGCGATTTTAACAGTCACATCCCTTATTTTAGGTGATGTCCTAATGGCAATGGTTGATCCTAGAATTTCATTCTCAACAAAGGACAGGTAATTAGAAATGAGTCAGGATTTAGAAAAGTTCGGTATGCCGGAGGAAGAATTATTCGCTCCGGTAGACCACAGTGATCTGGAATCAGAAAAGATTACAGCGCCAAGATATTCTTACTGGCATTCTGTATTCCGTGTATTTTTTAAGAAAAAGATTAATATTATTGTTTTGGCGATTCTGGGTGTGTTGATCGCATTCACTTACCTTTACCCATTATTTGTGGAGTATGATAAGTTCGGTAACTTAATGGATGCGACAACCAAACATTTGTCACCATCTGCAGCGATCGAACGTCTGGGAATGAACGTTCACTGGATCTTAGGTACTGGTGCAGCCGGACAGTCCACATTCGATGCCGTATGGTTTGGATCAAGGATTTCCATTTCCCTTGCATTTATCTGTGCAGCGATCAACCTTTCCGTTGGTGTTGTTGTCGGATCTATCTGGGGATTTTCAAAGAAAGTGGATGTTTTTATGCAGGAGGTATATAACATTCTTGCAAACATTCCATACATTTTATTGATCGCCGTTATGGTTATGTTGTTTAAAGCTGGTTTCTGGACCATGGTACTGGCGCTGACCATTACCGGATGGCTTTCCATTGCGTACTTTATCCGTACACAGGTAGTGATCATCCGAGACAGAGAGTACAACCTTGCATCCAAATGTCTGGGAACGAGTACACTTAAGATCGCAATGAAGAATATTCTTCCATTTATGACATCTGTTATTGTAACACTGGCAGCAACAGAGATCCCTTCCTATATTTCTTATGAGGTGTTCTTAGCATATATCGGTATGGGTATGTCAGATATGTCACTTGGTAGATTGATTTACGAGTCAGAAAGTGCGATGCTTACCCCTGGCTGGCAGTTCGAGTTCTGGAGCCCGGTAGTCGTTGCTTCTATTATCACGATTGTTTTATATGTCGTTGGACAGAACCTTGGTGATGCATCTGATCCGAGAACACACATGTAGAGGTTAGGTAGATGGAAGATAGAAAAGTATTATTATCAGTAAAAGATTTGATCGTGAAATTCCATGTGCGTGGCAGGGTGCTTACTGCCATCCGTGGAGTGTCACTGGATATTTATGAGAATGAATCCATTGCGATCGTAGGAGAGTCCGGTTCCGGTAAATCTGTTTTTATAAAAACATTTGCAGGAATGTTAGACAGCAACGGATTCATTGATAACGGTAAGATTATTTTCAGTGATGAAGAGCTTTCCGATACTGTTGTAAAATTAAATGACAATGCAAAGAAAGTCATCGCAGAGAATAAGAAAAAATTAGACGAGTATTCCAAACTGGAGTTTGGTGCAGATACTTATAAAGCAATTCTTGAGTTAGAGTCTGAGAAGAGAAGAAGAGCCGATTTAAGCAAGGAAGAAGCAGAAGCGTATGAGGCAGAACTTCACGAGTTAAAACGTGAGAGAACGAATACCTTTAATTTAAAACAGACTTACGATCCATCCAAAGAGAAGGATAAGATCAAAGAGGCTGGAAAGAAAATCACTGAATTGGATACAAAAATCAAGGCATTCGAGAAAGAGCATGAGCAGAAGGTAAAAGAGCGTGCAAACAGTCTGGCACATGATACTGCATACAATCAGGAATTTGACAAGAAGATGGCAGAACTCAAGGAAAAACATGCGAAGGAAGTCAGTGCAGCAATCACAGCAGAGACAGAAGCGAGAAATGAGATCCTTGCCAAAGAGGTATATCTTTCTGTCGGACGTTTTGGTTTCCGTAAACGTATGAAACAGAACAATGCACTGCTGGATGCATTAAAAGAGGCAATGCAGCTTGGTGTGGATCTGAATGATGAAGAGCAGAGAAATGCTGTTTTTGATAAAGTTACATTCCGCGTAAAATATCTGGACGAGAACAGCGAGAGATTACATGGAACCTGTATCTTAAACCTTGCAAATATTAAAGATGGAAGAGACTGGAGCCAGATCCGTGGTACGAAGATTGCTACGGTATTCCAGGACCCTATGACATCCTTAAACCCAATTATCACGATTGGAAAACAGATTACCTCTGTCATCATGAAACATCAGGATTGTACCGAGAACGAGGCAAGACTTCGTGCACTTGACCTGATGGACAAGGTTGGTATCCCGAATCCGGAAGCACGTTTTGATGATTATCCATTCCAGTATTCCGGTGGTATGAGACAGCGTATCGTTATTGCAATTGCTCTGTCCTGTCAGCCAAAGATCTTAATCTGTGATGAGCCTACCACAGCGCTTGATGTTACCATTCAGGCACAGATCTTAAAACTGTTAAAGGATTTACAGAAAGAATTTAATTATACAATCGTATTCATTACACATGACTTAGGTGTGGTTGCCAATATCGCAGACCGCGTTGCAGTCTTATATGCAGGACAGATTGTAGAGGTTGGTACGGTAGAAGAGGTATTCTATGATCCGCGTCATCCATATACATGGGCATTACTTTCTTCCCTGCCACAGCTGGCTGAGAGAAATACGACCCTTTACTCGATCACAGGTACACCACCTTCCCTTTACAACAGTATCGTTGGTGATGCATTTGCACCGCGTAACCCATACTGTATGAAGATCGATACCTTAGAGGAACCACCAATGTTCAAAGTAACGGATACCCATTATGCAAAAACATGGCTGTTACACCCGGATGCACCAAAGGTTGAAAAACCGGAAGGAATCCAGAACATTCATGAGAAACTTGTTAAAGCATTCAATATATAGGAGATTTAGATCGTGTCTAAACTAAATCGAAACACAG
>JBNMIW010000184.1:0-4327 GCA_050873485.1 Lachnospiraceae bacterium
ACTCATCAACAATACCATTATTCTTTTTGTAACTGTATTACTCCATCGCTTCATTTCCATTCTCCTTTGCATCCGGATTCCTTCTATCTTCTATGTCAACAATCTCACCATCCACAATCCGGATTACCTTATCCGCAATTGCAGCAAGACTATTATCATGCGTTACCATTACCAGTGTCTTTTTATGTTCATTAACAATGTATCGCATCAGATTCATCATTTCTTTAGATGTTCTCGAATCTAAGTTACCGGTCGGCTCATCCGCAAACATGATCTTCGGATTCACAACCAATGCCCTTGCCATACCAACTCTCTGTTGCTGACCACCTGACATCTGATTTGGTTTATGCATTGCATGTTCCTTCAAGCCAACCATTCGGAGCATCTTCATTGCCCGTTTCAGTCGGATCGGTTTGGGAATTCCCCGAAATGATAGCGGAAGTGCAACATTTTCCAATGCATTCAGTGTTCCTAACAGATTAAATGACTGAAAGATAAATCCAACATTTTCTCTGCGAAACTTAACGAGCTGCTTCTCATTCATCTTCTCTATATGCTGTCCGGCAATCACAATCTCACCGCTCGTCGGCTTTTCCAATCCCGCTAACATATTCAGCAACGTAGACTTACCGGAACCGGATGTACCTACAATTGCACAGAACTCTCCTTCATGCACATCGAAATCAACACCATTCAATGCCCGCACCTGCGTAGTTCCTACTTTATAAATCTTATGTAAGTCCGTCACATGTATGACTACCTTTGGCTGGTCATCTGCCTGGTCGTGGCGGATCTTCGCATCCTTATTATCCAATCTGTCATCCTCCTGCTTTGACTAAAATGTAACTAATTCCATCCATCTCAGCCAAATAACTGTACCCGGGTTCAAACAAGCAAACCCGGGTACATTATATCACATTTCTCAATAATGAACAGTTTTTTTAGTATAGTTCACAAAAATTTAATTTTTACAATTGTTCCAATTCCTGCATCCACAATGCAACACTGGCATCACTCGGCATGCGAAGATCTCCTCTCGGAGATAAAGATACCGTTCCGACCTTTGGTCCATCCGGCACGCAGGAACGCTTGAACTGCTGGGAGAAGAATCTCCTATAAAATGTCTTCATCCATTTTAGAATCGTTTCATCATCATATACACCGGCAAATGTCTTCTTCGCAATCCGATAGATCTTACCCGGACGATAACCAAAACGCATGTAATAGTACAGGTAAAAATCATGCAACTCATACGGTCCCACAATATCCTCTGTCTTCTGGGCAATCTCTCCATTTTCCGGTGGAAGCAGTTCCGGACTGACCGGCGTGTCTAACACATCGAATAATACCGTCGATGTCTTCTCATCCGTGTTCTCCGCATAATACTGTACCAGATACCGTACCAGTGTCTTCGGAATGGATACATTGACCGCATACATGGACATATGATCTCCGTTATAGGTCGCCCATCCAAGTGCCATCTCTGACATATCTCCGGTGCCGATCACCATACCATTATTCTTATTGGCAATATCCATCAGAATCTGTGTACGCTCTCTTGCCTGACCATTCTCGTATGTCACGTCATGCACACTCTCATCCTGTTCAATGTCTTTAAAATGCTGCCGCACCGCATCGACGATTGAAATCTCTTTGAGCGTCGTGCCAAGGCATCCGGCCAGTTCTAACGCATTCTGATAGGTTCGGTCTGTCGTTCCAAAACCCGGCATGGTCACCGCAATAATGTCCTTATGATCCATACCAAGCAGATCGTAAGCCTTGACCGTCACCAATAATGCCAGTGTCGAATCCAGTCCACCGGAAAGCCCGATTACCGCAGCCTTACATCCCGTATGCTTTAAACGTTTGCGAAGTCCCATTGCCTGCAATGTCAAAATCTCTTCACAACGTTGATTCTTCTGATTCACATCGGATGGTACAAACGGTGTCCTTGAAAAACTTCTTGTAAGCTCCGTATCCTCTAAATCCCAAGTGAAACATACTTCGCAATAACCATTATCCGTATTCGCAAAAGTAGTTGCTTTCCTGCGTTCCGCAACTAACCGTTTCACATCAAGTTCCGTCACGGTCAGTTCATGTTCAAATAGTGTTGACTGTGCTAACACCGTTCCATTCTCTGCGATCAGGTTATGTCCGCTGTACACCAGATCCTGTGTAGATTCATCATTTCCTGCATCCGCATAAATATATCCGGCTAACAGCTTTGCGGACTGCATGGCAACCAGATTCCGTCGATACTGTGGTTTGGTTGCAATCTCATCACTTGCAGACGGATTACAGATGACTGTTGCCCCCGCTAAAGCATGCCGAACCGATGGCGAATCCGGCACCCACAGATCCTCGCAGATCTCTCCTGCAACCACAAACTCCGGCATATTCTCACAGCTCATCAAAATGTCAGTTCCAAATAATACTTCCTGTCCGGCAAACTCAACTACAATCGGTTCTCTCATTCCGACAGCAAAATGTCTCGCCTCATAAAATTCCTGATAATTTGGAATATATGTTTTGGGGATCATAGAAAGAATCTCTCCACCCTTACAGAATACTGCCACATTATATAACTGATTCCGATAAGGAAATGGCATTCCGACTACATACAAAATATCCATTGCCTTTGTAGCATCTAACAACCGTACCAATTCTCTCTCACATCCATCCAAAAGGGCATCCTGCAAGAACAGATCTCCACAGGTATAACCGGAAATACACAGCTCCGGAAATACCAGTAATTTGACATGCATCTTCTCCGCATCCCGTATGGTTTGTTCAATCTGACTTCCATTATATACACAATCTGCCACCCGAAGTTCCGGTGCGGCAGCCGCAACCTTGATAAAACCGTCTTTCATGTTCCAATCCTTTCCGCATACTTACTCTATACATAGCTTCTTCTTAATTAGATTTATCATACAGATTTTTTCACCAAATGTAAATTGCTTTTTCAGCATCGACAAGAAAAGCAGGAAATCTTATTTCTCTATGACTTCCTGCTTCCATTTTTAATTATTTTGCTTTATCCACAATCTCCTGCACCTTTTCCGGCTCCGGCATAGAACGGATAGCCCCCTTCTTAGTCGTTACAAGGTATGCTGCCGCATTCGCTGTCTGTAACATTTCAGTTAATTCTTCATCTGTTAAATGATCGATATCATGGTCTAACACATAATTCAAAATACATCCTCCGAATGTATCACCTGCACCTGTTGTATCAACCGTTCCACCGAGCAGATAAGATGGTACAAATACCTTTCTTCCCTTATAGTAGGAATAACTGCCATCTGCACCTGCTGTTACATTTAACAACCGGATATTCGGATACTGCTCCTGCAACATTGCTGCACCTTTATCAAAATCAGAAGTCCCTGTCATGAATTCAATCTCATTATCCGAAATCTTCAGAATATCGCACTGGCTCATGCCATATGCAATCTGCTCTTTTGCATCATCTAAACTATTCCAAAGCGGAGGTCTTAAGTTCGGATCAAAAGAGATCAGCAATCCATTCTCTTTTGCCGTTGCAATTGCTTTCTTTGTTGCCTCACGAACTACCTCATCTGTCATGGAAAGCGTTCCAAAATGAAAGATTCTTGCATCTGCAATCTGCTCACAGGAAAGCTCCTCTGACCGAAGCATCATATCTGCTCCCGGATGTCGGTAGAAGGAGAACTCCCGATCCCCATTCTCAAAATTCTTAACAAATGCCAATGTTGTATTATAATAAGGATCAACCACAAGACCCTCATGTGCAATTCCTACTTCATCTAATATGCCTGTCAGCATTTTACCAAATACATCATTTCCTACTTTGCCAATAAATGCACAAGATTTGCCAAACTTCTTAAGAATTGCCAACACATTACAAGGTGCACCACCCGGATTTGCTTCAAACACCGGATTGCCCTGTTCACTGTTTCCATAGTCTGTAAAATCAATCAATAACTCACCAAGAGCAATTACATCATATTTCTTCACGACTGTTCCTCCTGTTATCTAACCTAACATATATCTTTCAAACTCCAAAGCCGCTTTTGCATCCTGATCAAGAGCTTCTTCGCTTGTATCCGGCACGATATCGCGCCAGATCTTGATATTCTGCCCAACAGTTCCTCCCGGCATGACAAACGGTTCCATTACAACCGTCTTATCATATTGAATATCCCGAAGTGCTTCACCGATCTCCCGCCATGGCATTCTTCCTCTTCCCGGAACCATACGATTACATTCTCCTGTATGGAAATGTCCCAGAAGATCTCCAGCTGTCCGAATTGCGGCTCCGATGCTTTCCTCCTCAATATTCATATGG
>JBNMIW010000185.1:0-4298 GCA_050873485.1 Lachnospiraceae bacterium
ATTTAAGGCAACGACAATTTCTGAATTTGAGGATGCATTTAAGAAGGCATTAGAGTCCGGAAGACCATGTGTGATCGATGCACAGATTGGCGAGGATGATAAGGTATGGCCTATGGTTGCAGCCGGACAGCCAATCTCAACCTGTTTCTCAGAAGAAGATCTGGAGAAATAAGAATAAGCAGTACCGGGTAGCCGGGATAATGGCTTACATTATTTGATACCAGCGTGCGATTTGACATATTCGGATCGCACGTATAGTATATTATAAAGAACATATAGGAGGATATGAAATGGAAAGAGTGTACAATTTTTCAGCAGGACCATCTGTATTGCCAGAGGTTGTGTTAAAGCAGGCAGCAGATGAGATGTTAAACTACAACGGAACCGGAATGAGTGTTATGGAGATGAGTCACCGCTCCAAAGCATTTGAAGAGATCATTCAGACCGCAGAGCAGGATCTGAGAGATTTAATGAAGATTCCTGACAATTATAAAGTATTATTCTTACAAGGTGGAGCATCGCAGCAGTTTGCAGCAATTCCGATGAACCTGATGAAAAATGGTGTTGCAGATTATATCATTACAGGACAGTGGGCAAAGAAAGCATTTGAAGAAGCAAAGAAGTATGGTAAGGTAAAGGCAGTTGCATCTTCGGCTGATAAGACTTTTTCCTATATCCCGGATTGCAGTGACTTGGATATTGATGATGATGCAGATTATGTATATATCTGCCATAACAATACAATTTATGGAACAACTTATAAGAAACTTCCGAATACAAAAGGCAAGATCTTAGTAGCAGATATGTCATCTGATATTTTATCTCAGCCTGTTAATGTAGAAGATTACGGTCTTATTTATTTTGGTGTACAGAAGAATGTAGGACCTGCCGGTGTTGTAATCGCTATTATCCGTGAAGATCTGATCACAGATGATGTATTACCGGGTACTCCAACGATGTTGAAGTATAAGACACAGGCAGATGCAGACTCTTTGTATAACACACCGCCGGCATATGGAATCTATATTTGCGGTAAGGTATTCAAATGGGTAAAAGAAATGGGTGGATTAGAGGCAATGAAGATCCACAATGAGAAGAAAGCAGCAATTCTTTATGATTTCTTAGATTCTTCTAAGTTATTTAAGGGTACTGTTGTGAAAGAAGATCGTTCTTTGATGAACGTTCCATTTGTAACCGGTGATGAGGAGATGGATGCAAAGTTTGTCAAGGAAGCTACCGCAGCAGGTTTTGTCAATCTGAAGGGTCATAGAACCGTTGGTGGTATGCGTGCTTCTATCTACAATGCAATGCCAATTGAAGGTGTTGAGAAGTTAGTAGAATTCATGAAGGAGTTCGAGGCAAATAACGCAAAGTAAATAAGAAAGAGGAGTAATCATGACAAAAGTAAATTGTTTAAATCCAATTGCAGCATGTGGTTTGGATTTATTCTCAGATAATTATGAAATTGTAGACAGCATGGACAATGCAGATGCCGTATTGGTGCGTTCTGCTGCTATGCATGATTTAGATCTTCCGGAGAGTCTGGCAGCAATTGCCAGAGCCGGTGCGGGAGTGAATAATATTCCATTGGATAAATGTGCAGAGAAGGGTATTGTTGTATTTAACACACCGGGTGCCAATGCCAATGGTGTAAAGGAGATTGTTATTGCGGGATTATTACTTGCTTCCCGTGATCTGATGGGCGGATACAACTGGGTAAAAGAGAATGCAGCAGATCCTGATATTGCGAAGAAAGTAGAGAAGCAGAAGAAACAGTACGCAGGTAATGAGATCCAGGGTAAGAAGTTAGGTGTGATCGGACTTGGTGCGATTGGTGCCAAGGTTGCCAATATTGCTTTCCGTCTTGGTATGGAAGTATATGGTTATGATCCATATGTATCTGTCGATGCAGCATGGTCATTATCACGCCATATTAAGCACATTACCAATGTAGAAGACATTTACAAAGAGTGTGATTATATTACCATCCATGTTCCTGCACTTCCTTCAACTAAAGGAATGTTGAACAAAGAAGCATTTGCCATGATGAAGGATGGTGTGCGTATACTTAATTTTGCAAGAGATACGCTGGTAAATGATGCAGACATGATCGAAGCGCTTGCTTCCGGTAAAGTAGCTAAATATGTGACAGACTTCCCAAATCCGGCAATCGCAGGTGTAGATAATGTTATTACATTACCGCATCTTGGTGCATCTACAGAGGAATCAGAAGATAACTGTGCAGTGATGGCTGTAAAACAGATTGCAGATTTCATGGAGAATGGTAATATCAAGAATTCCGTAAACTATCCGGCGTGTGATGCAGGTGTTTGTGAGACTGCTGCCAGAGTAGCTATCTGTCATAAGAATATTCCGGATATGCTTACTAGATTCACAGGTGTATTTTCAAGTAAGTCAGTTAACATTGCCAATATGGTCAGCAAGTCAAAAGGCGACTGGGCATATACGATCTTAGATGTAGATGCGGCAATTGATGACGCAAGCAAGACGGAATTAGAGGCAGTAGAGGGTGTTGTAAAAGTCCGTGTGATCTAATGTCGATATAGCAGACAGAAGTAATGGTAAATAGTTTAAGGCAGTTGCATTTTTGAATATGTGGCTGCCTTTTCTTATATATTTCACACAGTTATGTCATTATTTGATATAAAATGGGTAATGATGTATGTTTCCATATAGACCGGCTATCTGTTAGTCCGGGAAGTCGCATAGATTGGAGGTAAAAAGTTATGGCGGTAAGTCTGTTGATTGCAGATGATGATGATCTGCTGCGGAATCTGGTAAAAGAAGTATTGGAAGATGAGGGATATCAGGTATATACTGCAGCGGATGGACAGGAAACTGTGGATATATTTTGGGAGCACCCGGAGATCGCATTGGTGATATTAGATATTATGATGCCGAAAATGGATGGTATCGAAGTATTACAGGAGATTCGGGAACGTACCGATATACCGGTTCTGATGCTTACGGCATTGGGAGATTCATCCAGTGAGTTATCGTGCCTGCGGAACGGAGCAAGTGATTTTGTTAGTAAACCGTTTCATTACGATATACTGGTAGAGCGGGTGAAGAATCTGCTACGGTTGACAAAAGCACAGAATCTGGAAAAAATGGAACTTGGCATGTTGGAGATCGATCCGGTTGCACACAAGGTATTTGTGCAAAAAGAAGAGATTATTTTAAATAATAAGGAATTTCAGTTGTTGGAGTTTCTTGTAAATAATCAAAATATTGTATTATCCAGAGAGAAGATATTAGATCGTATCTGGGGATATGATTATGAAGGGGAGATCCGTACGATCGATACCCATGTAAAAATGCTGCGTGCAAATTTAAAAGAAGCAGGTAGTTACATAAAGACAATACGGGGTATCGGATATTCATTTGAGGTGGAAGCATGAAGAAGTCATTGAAAAAGAGAATTTGTGTGATCGGTATGATCCTGGTTGTACTGTTCATTGCGATCAATATTATATTAACTTTCTTCTTCATGATCCCGTTTTCGGTACGGTTAAGCATGAAACAGATGGAGCAGATTGCACTTACGATGATGGATGAAACATCGTACTCGGATGAACGTTTCAATGATTACATTGAACAGATCGACGAGGATATGAACACGGCTGTGACGGTTATTGATGGAGAAAAAAATGTAATCAGCACAACCAAACTGAGTGAATATCATAAAAAGGCAGTCGGCGAAATGAGTTCAATTCTGTTTGACCGCACAAAGGAGCAGTTAGATGCGGGAGAAACTATTTCCATGTCAAGAAACTCTAGCAGGCAGGAGAATGTAATTCTGGTGCGTGTAATAAAGAAAGTAGCAGATGACCGTTATGTAATATTGGCGAGATCCTATCGAAGCCTTGAAAATGCCATGCATTCGGCTATTGTATTTGATCTGCTGGCGGGAATTGTAATTGTATTGATCGGAACTGTGATTGTTTCCGGTTTGTCACAGCGTCTTGTAGTGCCGATCAAAGAGATGCAGCAAACAGCAGAACATATCTCTAATCTGGAATTTGATACAAAAGTAAAGATACGTTCACAAGATGAATTGGGACAGTTAGGACAATCGATCAACCGGATGTCGGATCATTTGGAAGAGAATGTGGAACAACTGCAAAATGATATTGAGAACCGAAAACGTCTTGTCAGAAATATATCGCATGAGATCAAATCACCGGTTGCGGTTATTATGGGATATGCAGACCGGCTGAAGGTCGTATTGCAGAAGAATCCGGAGAGAGCACTGCAGTACTGTGAGATCATTTCAA
>JBNMIW010000186.1:0-4297 GCA_050873485.1 Lachnospiraceae bacterium
AGGATGGCGACATCATTGAGCAGGGAAATCATGAGGAATTATTGCGCAAAGATGGTTTTTATGCACAACTTTATAACAGTCAATATAAGGTTTCTTAGTCAATTCTTAAAAAAATGTGAATAGACTTGCTTTTTTTAAAAACCATGGTATATTAGCATAGTGATTAAATTTACTTTGTTTTAACATAGGTTAGGAAGAAGAGAAGAAATGAAGAATATATTAAGTAATCTAAAAAGTTTATTGAATAATATTAAGGAAAAGGCAGGAATTGCCGGCAAAAAAATTGCAAAACCATTTCAGAAATTAGCACAGACCAAACCGATGCGGGCAGTGATCCGGGTAGTAAAGATACCATTTGTTGGATATTTATTACTGGCTTGTGTGTTGAATTTCTTTTTGGAGGTATTGAGCAGACATTCCTTCCTGAAAGCATTTTTGTTTATTGGCAAGTCGCCGCTTGTATTTTTGTACAATGCATTTATTATATTTGTAACATTATCTCTTGTATTATTTGCAAAGAGAAAAGTGTTTGCAACCGTGTTCGTATGTGCAATGTGGATCATTTCCGCATTTGCCAACTGGATCGTTCTCTGTTTCCGTACAACGCCGTTTTCTGCGATTGACGTATTGATGATCCGGAATGTTATGACGATGTTGGATAAGTACATGACAAAATGGCAGATGGTATTAAGTGTCATTGGTATTGTGCTTTTGCTTGCCTTATTGGTGTATCTGTATATCCGGCTGCCAAAGTCAAAGAGTAAACGGAGACCATTCCGTGCATCTGCGTATGTATGCATGTGTTTTATACTGGTATATACTTTGACAAAGGTTGCAGTGAATACCCAGACGGTATCCGATAATTTTGGTAATCTTGCATATGCATATAATGATTACGGATTTGCATATTGTTTTTCAAACAGTATTATTGATGTTGGTATCAGTAAACCGAAAGATTACAGTGAAGCTACGATCAAGGCAATTACCGATCCGTTAGATTATGATAAGAGTGATGTTATCTTTGATACAAAGGAAGAGGCAGAGAAAGCATCCGAAGAGGCAAAGACAGCAGATCAGTCGGAGACAGTAACCGGCACGGAGTCGGATGTAGTCGATCATTCAACAACTGAAGCAACAACCGATACAGAAGCTGCTTCGACAGAAGATGGAACTGAGAAGGATATGACCTCAACGGAAGATACAACACAAGCGGATACGACAGAGGCTGCATCTACAACGGAGAAGGGCACAACCGTGACAACCGAGACAACGGATGCAGGAACGGTTACTTATTATACCAATGAGAAAGCAACCAAAGAGAATCCGAATATTATCATTATGCAGTTAGAGTCTATATTTGATACCAAATATATGAAGGATTTCTATCCGTCCGAAGATCCGATGCCGACATTGACAGCATTAAAGGAGAAATATTCAACAGGTTTATTTACAGTTCCGGCAGTAGGTGCCGGTACAGCCAATACAGAGTTTGAAGTTCAGACCGGAATGAGTACACAGTTCTTTGGAGCCGGGGAGTATCCGTTTAAGACGATCATGAGAAGTAAGACTTGTGACAGTATGGCATACGATCTGAAACGATTAGGATATGCAACCGCAGGATTTCATAATAATGATGCAACATTTTATTCGCGGTATGTAGATTATGCCAACCTTGGATTTGACAACTTTACCGGAATGGAGCATATGTATGGTCTGAACAAAACACCGAGAGGATGGGCGAAGGATAATGTACTAGATGATCTGATGGTTCAGAGAATGCTTCAGACAGAAGGTCGTGACTATATAACAACCATTACGGTACAGGGACATGGACGTTATCCGAAGAAGCATACGGATACCATGACCGGACTGACCTGCTATTTCGGAGGAAAATATCAGGGCGATACCGAAAAAGAGGCAGCATGGGAATATTACATTAACATGTGCCGGGAAACAGACATGATGGTGGGAGATTTGATCGACAAGTTAGAGAGAATAGACGAACCAACCGTTGTATTTATGTATGGCGATCATTTACCGAGTTTGAACTTGGAAGAGGATGATCTTGACGGAATCACGCTCTATCAGACAGAGTGGATCATGTGGGATAACATGGGGCTTCCTGTGGAGCATAAGGATTTCTCAGCATATCAGGCAAGCACATACATTTTTAACCGCTTAGGCATTAAGGGTGGTCTGATGCAGAGTTTCCATAGCAAATATATGAACAGTAATGATCAGCAGGGTTATCTGGACAAATTGGAAATGCTCGAATATGATACATTATATGGTAATGATTATGCATTTGATGGACACGATCCATTCCCGACAACCGATATGAAGATGGGTATCCGGGATATTACAGTAGATCACTGTGAGATTAAGGGTGATAAATTATGGATATACGGAGAGGGATTTAACCTCTATTCGATTGTATATGTGGATGGCAAATCAGTAGATACAACATGGCAGGGTTCCAGAATCCTTAGGGTTCCGTTAGAAGACGTGAAGGATGGAGAAGAATTATATGTTGCACAGGCAGGAGATGATCACGTCGTATTGTCAATGACCAATACCGTCTCGATCAAGGATGCAGAGGATACATCCACTACGCAGACTGCCACAGATACGTCAGCAGCATCAACAGCGGAAGAGGCAAAGACGACGGAGGCAACAACCGAGAAAAAATAAAACGATGGACTGTCACATTTGATATTGCGGCAGTCCTTTTTTCAAGTTATAATCGGATATAGAAAATGAAACATGAAAAGATGGATAGAGTATGAAAAAAAGAAAGATAATACGAATTATTAGCCGGATCCTGTTTGGAATCTATATGATCGTATTGGTATATTTTTTGTTGTTAAGTGATGGATTTGGAAGAATGAACGGACAACGGGAACTGCAATATAATCTGGTACCGTTTCAGGAGATCAAACGATTTATTGTGTATTGGAGGACAATCGGAGCCTATTATTCCCTGATCAATTTAGCGGGGAATGTTGTTGCATTTATGCCGTTCGGGGCACTGATCCGGTGGGTAGTGAATCAGAAGACACATTGGTATCAGGCGGTTGGTTATACGTTTGCATTTAGCCTGTGTGTGGAACTATTGCAGTTAGTGGCGAGAGTCGGGGTATTTGATGTAGATGACCTGATATTGAATACGCTTGGAGGATTGTTCGGTTTTTGGATATATTATATATTGTTACGGATTAACAGGAGGAGTGAACAAAATGCTGAAAGAAAGTGCTTATAGTATCAAAAGTGTGAGTGTGGATGCCATAATTGCATGTGTATTAGCCGGGCTTTCGGTATGCAGTTTATTAGGGGCTGTGATCATGTCATATGCGTATAACGGAAAAGGACCGGCAGCAGTCGGATTGTTGGGAATAGGAAGTTTTCTACTGGCTATCATGGGGATTGTATTTACGGTATGTGCATGGAAGTCTGTGGATGGTGGAATGCTAATGAAGAGAATTGCAGGAATTTGTAATGCAATTCCATTTCTGCTTGCCATCGCGCTATATGTGATCGGATGGGTGTTTTAGAGCTGGCTGCGCAGTATTTTATGATGAATGGGAAAGGAAAAATAGATGGAATATAAGAAGTTGTTTGAGGAAGAGAATGAGAGCGTGCAGGAACGGTTTTCATTGGCATGTGAGAGACTCCATACATTTCTGGCGGATAGTAAGATCAACCCGCCATACCTTGATTATTTTAAAAAGATGGCAGAATTTGTGGATCTTTTGCTGGACTGGAAATTACGGGTAGACACAGCAGATATATGGCAACAGGATATCCGATCCATACAGGAATATAATCATTTACTGTATGAGGATATATTACTGGAGTCATATGCAACAAGTTATGCGAATCCGACATATGCGGTACAACAGTTAGGTGAAGAATACGGACAACTTCTTTCCTTTGTCTATACGGAACTAAGAGGCGGAATTGTATACGTTGTCGAGAATCGGTTATTTGACCTGACGATTCATGTTGAATTGCTTGTGGAGATTCTTTGTCTGTTTGAAGAGGGAATACCGGAGACGAAGGAGATTCGGGAGATCATTTATTATTTTGTGAGTGATTATGCAGATCATACGGTGGACTATCGTACCAGAGAGATATTGGATCCGGAGTTATCTTTTGCGACGGATATTATTATGCAGAGTGATTTGAATGATCTGCGGTATCTGTTCCGTTACGGCGAGTATATTACAGAGAATGAGTTAAAGTTAGCACAATTTCTAAATAGTATGCCGCAGGAAGAGATTGACGCCATGGCGTATAC
>JBNMIW010000187.1:0-4284 GCA_050873485.1 Lachnospiraceae bacterium
AAAATTGAAGCGTCTCGGAAAATAACATTTCTTCTCCTGCAAACGAGGTATTCATTGTAAAACCGGTCAGCGTCATCTCCGGAAAAACGATCAATTCCACTCCCGACGCCTGTGCCTGCTCTAACAGTTTCGTCACTGTCACCATATTTTTTGCCTTGTTTTCCCAAACAATATCCATTTGTGTTAATCCAATTTTCATAAACAAGCCTCCCTTTTTCTCTCGTTGTTCTCCCTGACATTTGTCCATCCTCTATTGGTATAACATGATTGACCAAATCCATTTCATACATTGTTATAATTATATGCGCTGCTTGTATCGTTTATGTATCCTGTGATATATATTGCGAAAATGTTATAACGATCTTAAACAGATCTCCGTCTAACTGAATCTCAAACGTTCCTCCCTGTAATCTTACCAGATCTTTCGCAATGGATAGACCAAGTCCGCTTCCCTCGGTACTTCTGGCAGCATCTCCCCTTGTAAATCGTTCCATCAATTCTTCCGGACTGATATTTAACTTTGCTGCCGATATATTTTTGAGTGTAAATGTTGCCACTTCTCCGTCACACACCAGATCTGCATAGACACGCGTTCCTTCCAATGAATATTTGTATGCATTTTGCAGGACATTTTCCATCACCCGGAATAACCGTCTGCCATCCGCTAAGATTGTCACTGTCTCCTCCGGATATGTTGCAAGCAGCGACAGATCTTTTTTGCTGTATTTGTCTTCGAATTCACCAATACTCTGCCGCATCAATTCATCAAATGCAAGTGGCATCATTTCCAATTCCACATTACCAGAAGTTGCCTTAGCCGCTTCTACCAGATCTTCGGTTAAATGCCGGAGACGTTGTGCTTTCTGGTCCAGCACTTCTATATAGTGTTCCGCCTCCTGTGTCGGCATCTTTTGTTCCTTTAATAAATTAATATAATTAATGATCGACGTAAGTGGTGTCTTCAGATCATGTGATACATTCGTGATCAGTTCTGTTTTCATTCTTTCGTCTTTCAGGGACGTCTCCACTGCCGCCTGCAATCCATCACTTAAATGATTCACGCCGTCCGCAAATTCCTGAAATAGTCTCGTACTCTCATTGACTACAACCGGTTCGCTGAGTTCCCCATTCTTGATCTTTTCTATACCGCGTAACAGCTTCCTGCTGTCCTGTAGAATCCTTTGCATACCAATCCCCGCGATCACCTGAACAGCCAGAAAACAGATCAATATCAACAATTCTATAATAGAACTGTGTCCCCGATATAAGAAATACATCAAAACAAGACCCACATTACAGGTAATATAAAGAACCATTGCCCAGAATAAACGATCCGCTCCACTTAACTGCCAACCGGTTTTCCGCAATCCTTTTCTCCAATGAAAAATCAGGGAACCCGACCATAAGCTCTTATTTCTGATCCGGTCAATAATGCTTAACCAAACCAATAGGAACAACGTACCACACAGAATACCTCCGATTCCTGTTATCAATGCTACCTGATACAACTGCCGCTCCTCTTTGCCGAGTACATATGCCGTGACATCTTTTGCATCAAATATCACGATACCAAGAATAATTATGCATAACAGCATCCATATTTCTGTCGGTATATGGTCCGATAATCCCGTAAACACCGACTGTCCTTTCCTCTTTCCTGCCGTGCGGCTTAGATATACCAATTGTGTCACCAAAAGCAGGAATAAGAATAAGATTCCAAGTTCGAATGCCAGTCCATATCTCTGATAGAATGTATATAATGTCTTTCCACGCCCTACCGCACTGGTAGTACCTTCATAACCAACACCAATTGCAATCTCAATCTTTGATGGAAATTCCGATAACAACTGTTTAATCTCCTGATCTTTCAAAAGCTTTGCAATATGATAAGTGCTATCCGTTCCCTCTGACATTCCACCTATAATCTCATAATGTTCTCTGAGTGCTTCGATATCATCCTTTTTTTCTACATTTTTGCAAAGCGTGTTCCCATATTTGATATAAAATTGAAAACTTTCATCCATTGTGTCCAGATCTGCCTGTGCCTTTTCCCGTGCGATCTGCTTTTTAACTCTCTCGTTAAAGGCTTCCGTTACCGTAATTGACTCTGTCCATAACATCGGAAATAACATGCTATCGGTATTGCCAATCCTGACTCCGTTTTTTGCAATGGTTGCCAGCAGATCATCCACCCGGTATACATATTCATCTTCACATTTAAAATAATCATTCCATGGTGAATAAAATGTCTGTGTAGACGGTTCATATGCCAGATATCCCACTTTATCAAGATCCGGATACCGGTTAGCAGAGTATGTAGCGACTGATCCTTTTCCTCCTCCCTGCACAACCATAGAATAACTGTAATATAATCCATCATCCGATGAAGACGTCGTGGTTTCCTTCGGATCTGCACCCGGCTGCGTGATATCCGTAAATAGAAAAACTGCATCCTCTGAAAATTTGTTAGAGATCTGATAATCCGTGTTCACATATCCCCTTTGGATCATCAACTCCCTCATCGTCTCCCCTTTTATATAAATATACGCATTTTTATTCTTGAGACTCCGGATAAATGCATACGCTTTATTATAGTAACAAAACATACCCGGCATTAACCGATTATCTGTTCCTGCGTATTTCTCATATATATTAAGCTCGTCAAGCGATTCCGGTATCTCCTCTTTGTCATACGCTTCTCTGATCAATTGCATATCATAATCATGGGCTAATCCATAAGAATCCACACACTCTATGGAAAATTTGCCTGCGCTCGCATCCCAATAAGCTTTCTTTGCATCCTGCAACAGATCCTTCATATCTTGTTTCAAAGCGTTCTCATAATATTCTGTACGATAATAACTCTTATCCGGTTCTGTCAGAATAAAGGAACCAAACCGGCTCACCGGATATGCGATCAATCCAAATGCCACTGTCATCAATACAAATGTGATCACACATAAAAGGCTTCCTATCACCCTCCCTTTTCGGGTAAGATACCATTCATATACCTTTTGTCGTCTATTCTCCATTGGTTCACCTTCCTTTAGTCTCTCTTCACCATCCGGTATCCAACACCCCACATTACCTTAATATAGTCCGGATTCTTTGGATCAATCTCTATCTTCTCCCGGATTCTACGGATATGCACCGAAACAATATTATCTGTCGCATAAGCATCTTCATCCCATATTCGTTCATAGATCTGTGCAGATGAAAATACCGTTCCGATATTCTCCATAAACAACTTCAAAATCCGAAATTCCGTCGGTGTGAATTTTTTTACTTCCCCGTCTACCGTCACTACCATACTCTCTTTATTCAGAGTGATTCCCCCATTGGTCAGTACACTGTCCCTATCACTTTCCTGCATACTCCCTAACTGTGTGTATCTTCGAAGTTGTGATTTCACCCTTGCAAGCAGTTCCAACGGATTAAACGGCTTCGTTATATAATCGTCCGCGCCAACATTTAACCCATTGATCTTATCGACATCCTCCGATTTGGCAGAAAGACGAATCACCGGAATCGAACTGTACTCCCTTAAGCGAAGCAGTGCTTCTATTCCATCCATTTCCGGCATCATAATATCCAGAATAATAAGCTGCACCTGTTCACTTCTTAATGTGTTCAGTGCTTCTTTTCCATTGTATGCCGCTATAACGGTGTAGCCTTCCTTCTCCAAATATATGGTAATTGCCTCCACAATCTCTCTGTCGTCATCACATACTAATATTTTCATGTCTTCTCCCCTTACATTGATTGCATATTTTCTTCTATATATACATTCTAACAGATTTTTCTTACAATGATTATTAAGAATTTCTTACGAATATTTTTAATACAAAAAGAAAAGAGGGGCAGACATTACTCCGACCCTCCTGCTATCATCTATAGCTTATCATCGCAATTATATTTTATGTTGCAACTTATCTTATGATTCCTTCACTATTATTCAATATATTACTGATTTCACTCTTTAATTCCGGCAAATCAATCTGAATGGTATCCCACGCTGATTGATAATCCAGATTCGAATACTGGTGTGCAAAGATATCTCTTATTCCACACCATTGTTTCCATGGTATCATTTCATTCTCTTCTCTCAATTCACCAGAGACAAGTTTGCACAACTCTCCAATCTGAAGAACACACATACAGCAAGCATTTGTATATACAGAATTATTTACAAATTTTTCATAGTTATTATGAAACATCTGACACGCTTCCTCTGCTTGGTTACAATAATCCAATATCTTTTTGAGAATAATAATATCCTTACTC
>JBNMIW010000188.1:0-4269 GCA_050873485.1 Lachnospiraceae bacterium
TCTCATTATACTGCTGCTCCTGTGCAGCCTCTGCTTCCTTCAGGTTCGCCTTGGTATCTTCAATCGTTGCCTCTAATTCTTTTTGATTCTCTTCCAGATGTGAGATCTCCAATTGAAGCTCATTTAAAGATTTATCCAATTGTATTACATAATTCTCCAGGTTATTCTTGGCATCCTTCAGGCTATCCAGAATCTCCTGTGCTTTCTTTTTCTTTTGCGAATATTCTGCCGCATCTTTACGTGCCTTATCCACTGAAGCATCTGCCGAACCATCATCCGTCTGGGTTGTGTCCGTCTTGGCCTCTGTTGTACCCGTTGCCATACTCACCGCTCCCTGTGGCGAGATACATCCAACCGCTAAAGCAATCGCAAGTATATTACAAAATAACATTCTGGGTCTTTTGTGAAACACGGTCACACCTCCTATACCCTTAAATGTTTGTGTGTTGTGATCAGACTTCCAAAGAATCCAATTCCAACACCCATCAATAACGCAATCGGTGCTAATCCCTTATACACCTCACCAACCGACACAAAATGCATCAGATTGGCTACTACTGTAAAATGTTGTGTCAAATAATCAATCACTCCGTTATACATAAAATAAATGATACCTAACGGGATAATAGAACCAACCAGTCCGATCAACACACCTTCAACTAAGAACGGTGCACGAACAAATATATCCTTTGCACCGATCAGTTTCATAATGGCAATCTCTTCTTTTCTGACAGATATACCAATCGTGATCGTATTGCTGATCAGGAATAAGGAAACCAGCAATAAAATAAGAATAACTCCGATAGAAGCATATCCCACCAGCCGGTTCAATGCGTTCAGACTCTTTGCCGTTCCGTCACTGCTGTTGACACGACGTACATTCTCAATCTTCTCAATCTGCGATACGGTATCTTTCTGCTTACTGATATCTTTGAGCGTAATCTCATAAGAGGAAGAATTCGCCAGCGGATTATCATCGCCAAATACGGAATGTACATAATCCTCGTTGCCACCATACACATCATCCACATAATTATTCCATGCCTTATCTGCAGACACATAATAAATGGTATCAATATTCTTAATGGCTTTCAACTCATTTCCAATCTCTGCAATCCTGTTTTCATCCGTCCCTTCATCAAAGAAAACAGAAATTGTTAACGTCTCCTCAATCGACTGTATCTCATTCTCCATATTCAACACAATGGAATAAAATATACCGAATAAAAACAAACATGCAACGATCGTTCCTACAGAAGCAAGGGAGAAGAGAAGATTACGGCGGATATTCTTAAGTCCCTGTTTGATACTATAACCTAATGTATTAATCTTCATCGTGATAACCACCCTTTTCCTCATCGCTGATGATCTTGCCCTTCTTCAGCGTAATGACTCTCTTTTGCATAAGATTGACAATATCTTTGTTATGCGTTACGACAACAACCGTCGTTCCTCTCCGGTTAATGTCCTCCAATAACCGCATGATCTCCATTGAATTCTTCGGATCCAGATTACCGGTCGGCTCATCCGCCAAAATGATCTCCGGCTGATTCACAATTGCTCTGGCAAGTGCTACTCTCTGCTGTTCTCCACCGGAAAGTTCCTTCGGAAACTGCTTATACCGGTCTGCTAGTCCAACCATTGTCAATGTTGCCGGTACCTCTCTCCGGATCTCCCGCATCGGCTTCTCAATCACCTGCTGTGCAAAGGCTACATTTTCAAACACGGTACGATCCTTCAACAAGCGGAAATTCTGGAATACGACACCGATCTTTCTTCGTAACATCGGAATCTCTTTTCTCTTTAACTTACTGTATTGCTTGTCATCGACAGAAATCTCGCCCGATGTCGGATTCATTTCTTTTAATAATAATTTGATCAATGTTGTCTTTCCGGAACCACTGCTGCCGACAACAAATACAAACTCCCCTTTATTGATATGAAATGTAACGTCATCCAGTGCTTTTGTTCCTGTCGGATACTGCATGGTTACATGATCAAGCACAACCATAATGGTGCTCCCTTCTGTTCATTGTGTATATTAGTATTCTAATGACTCCATGTATTTCATATATTTTACGACCATTAACGCAATCTTAAATGTGATCGCATCCTCAAATACACGAAGATCCAAACCGGTACTCTTTTGTAATTTGTCAAGACGATATACCAATGTATTACGATGGATATACAACTGTCTGGATGTCTCAGATACATTCAGGCTGTTCTCAAAGAACTTATTGATCGTTGTGAGTGTCTCTTCATCGAAATCATCCGGTGAACGGTTCTCAAAAATCTCCTTGATAAACATCTTGCAAAGCGGAATCGGAAGCTGATAGATCAAACGGCCGATGCCAAGATTGCTGTATGCAATAATATTGCGATTGCCATAGAAGATCTTTCCTACATCTAACGCCATCTTTGCTTCCTTGTACGAACGCGATACTTCTTTGATCTCATTGACAATCGTACCAAACGCTACATGTACGGAAGACATTGCCTCGGTATTCAACATATCAACGATAACCTTCGCCGTCTTGTTCATATCCTCGTAGCTTTCATTCTGTTTTACCTCTTTGACAAGAATAATATTCTTCTCATCCACTGCGGTTACAAAATCCTTTGCCTTGCTGGAGAATATGTTCCGGACAGTCTCTAACGCATTGTTATCCTTTTCATTCTTTGTCTCAATGATAAATACAATTCTTCTGACATCCGTATCAATATGCAGTTTCTTTGCACGGTTGTAAATGTCAACCAGCAACAGATTATCCAATAACAGATTCTTGATAAAGTTATCCTTATCGAATCGTTCCTTGTAAGCAACTAACAGGTTCTGCACCTGAAATGCCGCAATCTTGCCGATCATGTATACGTCATCCGCCTCACCTTTGGCAATAATGACGTATTCTAACTGGTTATCATCAAATACTTTAAAAAACTGGTACCCCTGTAACATCTGGCTCTCTGCCGGAGAATCCACAAATGCAAGAACAGACTTCTCATATTCGTCCACGTCACGAAGTGTGGATGCCAATGCTTTTCCTTCGGTATCCATAACACACAGATCAATTCTTGTAATTGCTTTGATTCCTTCGATGGTATCTTGTAAAATCTGGTTTGATATCATTCTATTCACTCCTTCTTTATTGTAAAAAACACCTACCCTATATTTTAACGGAAATCACCTGAAAAAGAAAGTAAAATTTCTATAAATGTGTAAGAATTTTCACTCCGGCATCTTTGGATAACGGATTGCGTTTTTCATAGTCATACAGACAATAACAGGTCTTATCTTCATTGGTATCCACCGCATCTGCCGATTGCAGGTAATCACTTGTCCCCTCTGCCAAGATCCACGCCACCGATTTTGAGGAAACCGGTTCAATATGCATCGTCCGCGCCGCAACCTTGGAGTCATACCCTTCCCTCATAAGCCAAATCTCATCCGTTCCGGCATGTTTGAAAAACTGCTGATAAATAATCTTATCAATCGGTTCCTCCGGTCTCCATGCCGGACGGCTCTTTGCATTTTCCCTTAAATAATAATCATATGTGAGCAGATCATCCAATACCGTCATCGACAGATCCGTTATCATCGGATCGGCAATTGCAAACTGACGCAGTGCTTCATACCGCGCCTCTCTTTTAAATCCGATTCCAAACAGATCATTTGCTTCATAATAATCACCCAGTGCCGCATAGAAAGAAAATGCGGAAGGATAAAAAGAAAGCAGATACGGAATCGTATGTGCAAACTGATCACTGTTATAATACACTTCTACCATTTCTTCCACTTTTTTCAAAGCCAATATCTCATCATAAGAAATCCATTTTGTACATAGCACTTCATACGGCTGATAATCCTGATACTGTAAATCATATGCCTCCACCTGTTCTTCCATGTACGATCCTTTTAACACTTTTAGGAAACCAAGCTGTAACTGATCCGGTTTCATGTCATATGCTTGATCGAATGATTTCCGAAATGTGATAAAATCCTCATATGGCAATCCCGCAATCAGATCCAGATGCTGATGAATATTGTGCATGGCATGTACTGCGAGCATATTCTTCTTTACTTTCTCGATATTCATCGTGCGATGAATCTCTTTTACCGTTTCCGGATTCGTCGACTGCAGACCGATCTCTAACTGGATCAAGCCGGGGCGCATATGACGGAACACTTCCAGTTCCTCTTCGCCTAACAGATCTGCGGATATCTCAAAATGAAAATTCGTAATGCCATTATCATGTTCTGTAATATAA
>JBNMIW010000189.1:0-4261 GCA_050873485.1 Lachnospiraceae bacterium
GGTTATCCCGGTAATCTGCCTGCAGATCATCTGCCATCAAAGTGAGCTGCAGCATACCAAGGATTCCGTTGATTGGAGTACGGATCTCGTGACTCATGTTCGCAAGGAACTCTGCCTGTGTCTTATACGCTGCATTTGCATCTTCAATCGCTGCGGACAGCTTATTCTCTGTCTCCTTCTGGTCTGTAATATCAATAACGACCATATTGATATAGTCAGCCTCAGACTTATACATCACTGTGTTAAATACTTTGCCAAGCTTCTCCATCGTGATCTCCACGTCCATGAAGTCGCCTTCTTTGGTTCCAGAGGTATTATACGCTGTAAACCATGCGTTAATATCCTGTAACACTTCAATCTTGCTCTCACCAAGGATCTTGTCCTGGTAATCGGATGCATCCAGATTGAAATAGCTTCCGAACCGCTCATTCGCTTCCTGAATACAATACCCTGTGCTGTTTCCAAGTGAATCCGTGATAATCTTCGCCTGTGCGAATCCAATCGGAAGATTCATGAATAACTTCTTGTATTTGTCACCTTTTGTATGTCCGGCTACCTCTCCGCCGCCAAGCGCAAATACAATCACTCCTGTGACAGCTGCTGCCAAAACACCGACGATAATTCCTGCCGGAATCGCCTTAAATATCGCACCAAACACGATTCCAAGCACAACATCGGCTGCCGCGGCTATACCAATCAATTTCTGCCACCCTAATTTTGCTAGTTTTTCCATGTGCGTAACACCCCCTATTTATCAACATTTTACTATACATTTTCGAGATTTTCAATATCTGTCTCGACTTGTTCCGCAAGTTTTTCACCCGCTGTTTCTTCTTCTGTTTTTTCCTCGATTTCCACATCTTCTAATTCGTTTTCCCGCATTTCCAATCGCTTCTCCACCTGCAAAGAAACCATCAACAGAATCATGCAAATAACCGAGATCATAATTCCGGGCAACAATCCTTTTGGCATATATGAAAAGGTAACCGTATGCGTACCTGCTTCCATATCCACACCAATAAACGAACCTGCAATCTTATAATACGGCACCCGTTTTCCATCTACTTCCACAGTCCATCCTTCATCATACGGAATACTTGTAAAAAGCGTTTTTCCACCCGGCATATCAACGGTTCCGGAAACATAGCCGTCCTGCAGCGTTTCAACCCGCAGCATATTCTGCGTTAACACATGGTATGCATTCTCAAACGCTCCCCGGTTAAATGTCAGCACATAAAAAGGAGCAACTTCCGAAACAGAGATATTGCTGTACTCATATTCTACAGAAATGTAATCTCCCGCTTCCAGATTTCCCAAATGAAAAATCTGAATCTGATACCGGTCATACGCCATTTCCTGTCCATTTTTATAAAACCGGATTTTGGTTACATAATTCCCCCTGCAATTCAGATATAATCCCCTGCATGATCCACAGTAAAGTTGATCATAAACGACATTGGGCCTGCTGCATTCGGCGTAAACGAAACCTGACTGTTATTATAACTTACCGTTGCTGTACTGCTCGTCACACTGATTGCCGGAAATTCCTCCGAGAACAGACCTCCGTATCCGGTCATATCATAGGACAAAATGTTTTGCGCATTTGTAGCGGTGTATGCGTTCTGATCCCATTCTTTGACATTATTGCTAACCGCAAATCCGAGAGAAGTCGGGTATGGATTCTCGTAAATCGACACATTATTCACTGTCTCTTTATAGTTATAATCAAAATTATTCAAATCTCCCGGCCGCTCTAACAAATACCGAATATTGAAAATAGCATTTGTAAACGGTGTCGCCCCTCGATACAGGAATTCATTTGCTCCCGTATAAAAGCCAAGACGTCCCATCGTTGTTACCACCGGCCCCAGAACCGTCGAATTAAAGGTACTGACACTCGGCATATTATGCCAGCTTGCTTCATCAAGCACGGTATACTGCATCAGTTCCGATCGGTAAAATCCTGCCTGTTCTTCTTCCGCCAGTTCTTCCACCCGTGCATTTGCCTCTGTCACCGCAGGACTGGTTTCGTAGTACTGCTTATAATGGCAGTATCCGTTATCGGTAAATCCATATGCTGCATTCACAACAAGTTCAATCAGACAAACAGAACCAACCAGTGATATGAATGTCGCTGTATTGATCTTTTTGATACTTCGAAGCGCGCAGGCCGTTCCATATACAACTATCAGCCCCAGACATATCGGAAGCGCAAATTTTTCCATCGTTTCTCCTGCCTGTTGTTTGCAGAGAAATATAAATGCACCGGATAACAGTGCCGATGAAATAATAAAGCAAACATCTATTTTTTCTATCTGCTGCAACGCATCATATGTCATCACCAATAATACAAAAATAAACACAAACGAAAAACGGTTCGGTATTCCATACTGATCATGCATACCATGCCAGATATAATTCAGAGTTTCGTGATTAAAACTCACCATCAATATAACAAGCAGCAAATACTTTCTGATTTTCTGCCACGGATGTTCCCGGACAAACAAATACAAAAACATACCAAGCACAGCAAGCATTCCACAATACAGATTCACGCCCCCGTCAAATGTCTGATTTGTAATCGGTCTGGTGAATACAAGTAACTGACGCAGCATAACAAATATATTTCCATACCAGGATCCCTTTGGAATTGACATATCCCCGGCAGCTGTCGCCATGATTCCATGATAAGCGGGAAGCAAAATAAGCGCTGCCATACCTCCGGATAACAACGAATATACCGCAAAACGGATACCGTTTACAAAGAACCGGCGGATATTTTTATGTTCATATACAAAGAACCAAAGCACCAGAAACAGGCAAATAATATACCCAATATAATAATTGCAATACAATGCATAGAACAAGGAAATAACATACAACTTCGGATCCCGCTCTTCCAGCATACGCCGGAATCCAAGCATGATCAGAGGGAAAATCATAATACAGTCCATCCACATCGTATTCCAGTTATATCCGATCACATAATTGCTAAGAGCATATGCAACCGCCATCGCAACAATCAGAAAATTACGTTTTTTCTCTCCATCTTTCCAGCTTAGGAAATGCACCATAGCTACGGCAGTCAGTACGATCTTCAGGCACATCAAAAAACACGTAACCGCCGCAATCTGCTCCTTGCCGAACAGCAAAAGCAAAAAATTAAACGGACTCATCAGATAGTATGCGGCAAGCGAAACAAAATTGGATCCAAGCGCTACATTCCATGTATAAAGTAAACTGCCTTCATGAAGAAGCTTGTCCCGAAATTCCGAAAAGAACGGCAAATACTGATGCACGCTATCCACAAGTGTTAACGAGTTCTCTCCAAAAGGAGCAATCTTTTCCGCGATACAGACAACCAGCATAACAACAGAGACAACACAAAATGCCAGATAATAGCACCAGTTATCCTGTATATTCTCCCGAAAGCCTTTCTTTTCCCGAAATACAATCAATTTGCTGAATATGTAATTTAACACCAACACAATCAGCTGTACCAACAATTTGGATGCCACTTCATGTAATCGGAACGAATCACATAAAATAACAAAACCGAGAATTTCCACAACCATTGACACCAGACGTGCTCCTACAAATTGAACCGCCTCTATCAATGTTGCATAAAATCCCCGTTTTTTACTTTGAAATACAAAAAACTTATTTGCAAAATAAGCAAAAGCAATGGCCATAGCGATTGCTATGGCATTGCTTGCATTTCTTGAAATCGGAGTCAGCAGCCGCAATAAGAAGAACGTCACCAGATTGACAGCCGTCGTACAACCTCCCGCAATCAAATATCGCATTTTTTCATTGGCAAGTATCTTCTTAATTAAACGTATCACTTTATTTCCCTATTCCTTTATATTAATTTAACCCTGCAATCAAATAAATCAATGGTGAATTCCAGTAAATCGTCACTTCATTACAAGAATAGCACTGTTCATTATCCACATAGGCCCGTCCCGGTGCGATACCATATAAAACTGCATTTGCATATGGATCATTCAGGTTATTATTTGCTCCACCGACCAGCATTCCGGGCATAGTCTCTTTTAATACCTGCGAAGGTCTGTGGTGTGTTGCATTCGGTGTAAGGGAACCATATCCGGTCACATAGCAGTATCCGGTCGGGTTCACACCAAAGATATAATCACGCATCTTCTGCGCATATTCTGTATATTTTGCATCGCCTGTCAGATTTGCCGCCGCGAGCAGCTCCATACCATTGTTGGCGATCGTCATATTACTTCCCCACGGA
>JBNMIW010000190.1:0-4253 GCA_050873485.1 Lachnospiraceae bacterium
CGTTGTTACCAACCCATCTTCGAATTTGAAATTAGCAAGTGGCATTGCTCCGGTGACAGAATATGTGGAAGAAAACATTCCGGTAGCAATCGGAACGGATGGCCCGGCGAGCAATAATAATTTGAATTTTTTCAAAGAAATGTATCTGACGACAGCATTGCAAAAAGTTAAATATCACAATGCAGCTGCAATATCGCCGGAACAGGTTCTTAAAATGGCAACCGTAAATGGTGCCAATCTGTTGGGATTATCAGAATGCAACGCAATTGCCGAAGGCAAACAGGCAGACCTGGTATTGATCGATCTGTTAAAGCCTAATATGCAGCCAATGAATCATTTTGTAAACAATCTGATCTACAGCGGAAGCAATGAAAATGTCCTGATGACTATGATTGCAGGAAATATTCTGTATGCGAACGGAACCTACCACCTTCCGGTGAATCCGTTAGATGTATATGAGAAAGCAAATTATATCATTTCAAGGATTAAAATGGATTTATAGACCATGCATGATTTTCGTATGAATAATGCCCTCCATACATACATTGTTGTATGGAGGGTTTTGTCATGTATATTCATCGTACAAAGAAAAATATAGCAGCTATCACTCTGATTTTTCTGATTCTGCTATTCCAGGCAATCTTTATTGTTGTGCTGAACGTAAAGATTAACCAATTCAATACTTCGGCACGCGGAATAAAAAAACATGAGAGTCGATTGAATCACACAATTATTTCAGACCTTCATACATTTCCGATTCCAATGGCCTTCCGATCGGAGATTACATATGAAGATTCGTATGGAGCAGGACGAATCCAGGGAAGCCATGAAGGATGCGATCTTTTAGATATGCAAAATACAGAAGGACGGATTCCGGTTGTGAGTGCAACAGACGGAGAGGTTACGAATATCGGATGGCTGTATTTAGGCGGTTACCGGATAGGAATTACCGCTCCTTCCGGAATCTATTATTACTATGCACATCTGTCGTCTTATGCAGGCGGAATGGAAGTCGGGAAAAAGATTCAGGCAGGTGAGTGGATCGGTTTTATGGGAAGTACCGGAGAGGGAGAAGAAGGAACCAAAGGAAAGTTTCCGGTTCATCTTCATTTTGGTATTTATTATCAGGATGGAACGGATGAAAAAACAGTCGATCCGTATCCATATTTGTTGAAAATCGAAGAATAGTAATTCTTTCCTTTTATAAACAGATATGGTACAATAACTATAATTGTGCAAATGATATGTGATGTAAAAATATAGAATAGTATAAGAGGTGACGTTACTATGGAGATTCAACTTTGGAGGGAGATATTAGATCCTTACCGGTTGGCAGTGGATGAATTGATCGTAAAATTTAACCACATTATTGAGGAATATCGGAATGCAGGATTGTATTCACCGATTGAACAGGTAACCGGACGAGTAAAGAAGATATCCAGTATCCTGGATAAAATGCAAAAAAAGAATATTGCAATTGAAGAGATTGATGATCGTATTTCGGATATGGCAGGAATTCGTATCATGTGTCAGTTCGTAGAAGATATTGAGAAGGTAGTGGAGATCATACATAACCGTACGGATATGGAAGTAATACAGGAGAAGGATTACATTCATAACATGAAGGAAAGCGGCTATCGAAGCTATCACATGATCATATATTATGATGTATATACGTTAGACGGCACGAAGCGTATTCAGGCAGAGATCCAGATCCGTACACTTGCCATGAACTTCTGGGCAACCATTGAGCATTCCCTGCAATACAAATATAAGGGGAACATGCCGGCACATATCAAAGAGCGTTTGTTAAGTGCATCGAATGCGATCATAACACTTGATGAAGAAATGGGATCTGTGCGTGATGAGATTATGGATGCACAGAATATTTTCCAGATCAAGGCAACATTAGTATCCGACATACTGATCAATATCCAGAATCTGTTTAAGGTTGCAAACAAGCGAGAAGTCTTGAAGATTCAGGATGAATTTTATAAAGTATATCAATCCGGAGATTTGGAACAATTAGAACGTTTTTCCAAACAGTTGGATATTATTTCAGAGGGATATAAGGCACAAAGCCTTGCTTAAAGAGTGAGCCAGCATATTTTATTACAATCGGAGGATGGTATGGAATTACCAGTTGCATTTGAAACAAAAATGAAAGAAATGCTCGGGTCAGATTATGAGAATTATCTGGCCTCTTTTAGCGAAGAGTCCTATCAGGGACTTCGCGTAAATACTGCAAAGATCTCGGTAGAAGAATTCTTGAAGATTTCGCCATATAATCTGACACCGGTTCCATGGTGCCCGAATGGCTTTTATTACGAAAAAGGCGAAAAACCGGCAAAACATCCGTTTTATTTTGCCGGATTATATTATATTCAGGAGCCGTCTGCCATGACAACGGCAAGTCTACTTCCAATCGAGGAAGGGGATGTTGTATTAGATCTGTGTGCGGCACCGGGAGGTAAATCAACGGAATTAGCAGCCAAATTAAACGGCTCCGGACTCCTGATAACAAATGATATCAGTAATTCCAGAGCAAAAGCACTCCTTAAGAATATTGAAGTGTTTGGTGTTGGAAATGTTTTAGTGACAAGTGAGCCGCCCAACACACTTGCAAATCGTTTTCCGGCATTTTTTGATAAGATCTTAATTGATGCACCGTGTTCCGGAGAAGGAATGTTCCGCAAACAGAATAATATGACAAAAGCCTGGGAAAGCAATGGAGTAGATCTGTTTGTCGGTCTTCAGCGTTCCATCTTGAAAGAAGCGGTTACCATGTTAAAACCGGGTGGAATGATCATATATTCCACCTGTACATTCTCCAAAGAAGAAAATGAACAGTCGATCGAATATCTTTTATCGCTGGATGATTCCCTTGAACTTGTCGAGCTGCCGATGTTTGAAGGATTTGATACCGGACATGTAGAATGGGGCAATACCAATAATGAAGACTTGAAGAAATGCCGCCGCCTATGGCCGCATCGCATAAAAGGCGAAGGACATTTTGTCGCATTGGTGCACAAGAAAATTTCGGAGGGTCAGGCAGTTGTGCAGCCGGTATCGGAGTATATATTTTCGAAAGACAAACTAAGCAAGGAAGCGGAGGAGTTTATTCGTAGCCTGTCCTATCCGTTTGACATGTCCAGAATAGATGTCCAGAAAGAGCGTGTATTTTATATTCCAAAGCAAATGCCATATGTGAAAGGTCTTCGGATTCTTCGCTGTGGTCTGTATATGGGTGACATGAAGAAGAACCGGTTTGAACCAAGTCAGTCGCTCGCTATGTTTTTGCACGAAAATGAATTTGCCAATACGTTGAAATTACCGGCAGAAGATGACCGTGTGATCCGCTATCTGAAAGGAGAAACCATCGAATTGACAACAGAAGAGGAAACGCTTATAAAAGATGGTATCTGCCTGATCTGCGTAGAGAATTATCCGTTAGGTTTTGGAAAGAATACAAGAGGAACGATCAAGAATAAATATTTACCGGGCTGGAGGTGGATGTAGATGCGTAAAGCAGTTGCCATTATAACGGGTGCCTCCTCCGGAATGGGCTGGGAATTTGTCAGACAGATTGACCGAAATATACATCATATTCACGAAATATGGATGATCGCACGAAGAGAAGAACGATTGAATCTGCTAGCGGAAAATGTAATGCGGTGTAATGTCAGATGCCTTTGTCTGGATCTGTGTAAGGAATCCGCATGGGAACAACTTGATCAGATATTAGAGGCTGAGCAGCCGGATGTACGAATGCTTGTGAATGCAGCAGGTGTCGGACGCAGTGGTGTGTTTACCGGAATTACCCGGACGGAAGCGGTGAATATGATCGATCTGAACGCACGGGCTTTGACAGCGGTAACGCATACGGTACTGCCATATATGTCCAAACACAGCCGGATCATTCAGATGTGTTCTGCATCTGCGTTTTTTCCACAAAAGGAATTTTCGGTATATGCGGCATCTAAGATATTTGTTCTCCGCTTCTCGATGGCATTGCAGGCAGAGTTAAAAGACCGCTGTATTGCTGTGACAATTGTCTGTCCGGGACCGGTCGATACAGAATTTTTAGAAATTGCAAACAAAGGAAAAAGATATAATCCGTTCAAAAAACTTGTTATGGTTAAGCCGGAACCGGTCGTAAGAAAAGCCTTGATCGATGCCGGTAATAAAAAGAAACTATCCATTTATGGAATACCGATGAAATTGGTCTATGCCGTATCCATGCTGCTTCCACA
>JBNMIW010000191.1:0-4238 GCA_050873485.1 Lachnospiraceae bacterium
ACCACAGAATGATCGCAGAGATTTTAATAATAACCGCGGTGGATTTAATAACGGCAGACCATCACAGAACAATGCCAACGGCAGACGGGATAACCGAAGAGATGAGAAGATCTCAATTCCTGCACCAATGGATCGCGCATCTATGGATCGTGACCGTATGGATCGTCATAAGGATAAGAAAGAAAGAGATAAAAGCTCTTTATTCGAGGATGGCGATAGCAGAAAGAGAAACCGTAAAAAGAATGAGCATTTTACGGTGAAAGGTACAAAAGCAGTAAATAAACCGGCTGCAAAACCAAAGCCAAAGGAGCCGGAAGAACCAGTGATCAGAACAATTGAACTTCCTGAGGTACTTACGGTTCAGGAACTTGCAGATAAGGTAAAGACTCCGGTATCACAGTTGATCAAGAAATTGTTCTTAGCCGGTGAGATGGTTACTGTAAATACAGACCTTGATTTTGAAAAGGCTGCGGAGATCGCATTAGAGTACAACTGTATTGCAGAAGAGGAAGTAAAAGTAGATGTGATCGAGGAGATGCTGAAGGAAGAAGAAGAGGATGAATCTTTATTAGTAGAACGTCCTCCTGTTGTCTGCGTAATGGGACACGTTGACCATGGTAAGACTTCTTTGCTGGATGCAATCCGTGAGACATCCGTAACATCCGGTGAGGCTGGTGGTATTACCCAGCATATTGGTGCTTATACAGTAGATGTGAATGGACAGCAGATCACATTCTTAGATACACCGGGACATGAGGCATTTACAGCAATGCGTATGCGTGGTGCACAGTCTACGGATATTGCAATCTTAGTTGTTGCGGCAGATGATGGTGTTATGCCACAGACAGTAGAGGCGATCAACCATGCGAAGGCAGCAGGTATCGAGATCATTGTTGCGGTAAACAAGATTGATAAGGAAAGTGCTAATGTAGAACGTGTAAAACAAGAGTTGGTAGAATATGAACTGATCGCAGAAGATTGGGGCGGTTCTACGATATTTTGTCCGGTTTCCGCACATACAAAGGAAGGTATTGACAACTTATTGGAAATGATCCTTCTGACAGCAGAAGTATTGGAATTAAAGGCAAATCCAAATCGAAAAGCAAGAGGTATTGTTATTGAGGCAGAGCTGGATAAGGGACGCGGACCGGTTGCAACCATCCTTGTTCAAAAAGGTACGTTAAAGGTTGGAGATACGATTTCGGTAGGAAGTGCATATGGTAGAGTTCGTGCCATGATCAATGATAAAGGACAGAACGTGAAGGAAGCAGGTCCTTCACAGCCGGTAGAGATCCTTGGATTAAATGGTGTGCCGGAAGCAGGTGAGATCTTTGTTGCCACAAAGAATGAGAAAGAAGCCCGTTCTATGGCAGAGACCTTTATTGCTTGTGATAAAGAGAAGCTGTTAGCAGAAACAAAGGCGAAAATGTCATTGGATGATCTGTTCTCCCAGATTCAGGCCGGTAATGTAAAAGAATTGAACCTGGTTGTAAAGGCAGATGTCCAGGGTTCTGTTGAGGCAGTTAAGCAGAGCTTGTTAAAACTTTCAAATGAAGAAGTGGTAATCAAGGTAATTCATGCCGGTGTTGGTGCGATCAATGAATCGGATGTTATCTTAGCATCTGCATCAAATGCGATCATTATCGGTTTCAATGTTCGCCCGGATGCACAGGCAAAAGACGTTGCAGAACGTGAAAAAGTTGATTTGAGATTATATAAGGTTATTTATAACGCTATTGAGGATATCGAAGCAGCTATGAAGGGTATGTTAGATCCTGTATACGAAGAGCAGGTAACAGGACACCTTGTAGTTCGTCAGACATTTAAGGCTTCCGGTGTAGGTACGATCGCAGGATGCTTCGTATTAGATGGAGTAATCCGTAAGAAATCCAGTGTTCGTATTACGAGAGACGGCGAGCAGATCTATGAAGGACCACTTGCATCACTGAAGAGATTTAAAGATGATGTGAAGGAAGTTAAAAATGGATTTGAGTGTGGTATCGTACTTGAAAACTTCAATGATCTGAAGGAAGATGATCAGATCGAAGCCTATGAAATGGTGGAAGTGCCTCGTTAGACTAGCGTGTAAAACAGATTGGAGAGTATATGAGACGCACAAGTATTAAAAATACAAGAATTAATGGTGAGGTACAGAAGGAATTGTCGCGAATTATCAGTCGTGAGATCAAAGATCCGAGAATTCATGCAATGACTTCTGTGACACAGGTTATGGTCACTCCGGATTTAAAGGAATGTAAAGCGTACATTTCTGTATTAGGAGATGATCAGGCGAAAGAAGATACCCTGGCAGGGTTAAAAAGTGCTTCCGGATATATCCGGAAGGAACTTGCTAAAAGTATCAATTTAAGAAATACCCCGGAAATCACTTTTTATATTGATGAATCCATTGAATATGCGATCAATATGTCAAAGAAGATTGATGATGTATTAAGTCATGATCGGGCAGTTGATCCGGAAGAAAATGATTCGGACGAGGAGTAGAATGAACGATTTTATACGAGAAATAGAAAAAGCGAAGGATATTGTAATTTTAGGACATACAAGACCGGATGGGGACTGCGTAGGTTCCTGTCTGGGTGTGTATAATTATGTGTTAGATAATTATCCGGATAAACAGGTAGATATTTATTTAGATGCTTTTAAGCCGGAATTTCTGTTTTTGAACGGTGCAGACAAGATATTGCATGAACAAAAGCAAAAGGTATATGACCTTTGTATTTCTATGGATAGTGGTGATTTAGACCGTCATGGTGATTTTGTTGTTTATTTTGATTCGGCAAAACGTACGATGTGTATTGATCATCATATAAGCAATCAGGGATTTGGCGATGTCTGTTTTTTGAAGACGGAATGCAGTGCTGCGGCAGAAGCAGTCTTTACATTACTGGATGAAGATAAGATTTCACAGCGGTGTGCAGAATGTCTGTATTTGGGAATTGTACATGATACCGGCGTATTCAAATATACGAATACGACGAGACAGACGATGGAGATTGCCGGTAAACTGATTGAAAAAGGTGCAAGAAGTCAGTTAGTGATCGATGGTACTTTTTATCAGAAAACATTTAAGCAGAACAAAATGCTTGCAAAAGCTTTGGATGCAGCATTTTTAATGTTTGACGGTAAGGTGATCGTATCCTGCCTTACAAAAGATGTTTTTGATGATAATGATGCTACTAATTTAGATACCGATGGTGTGGTAGATGCTTTGCGTATTACAAAAGGCGTAGAATGTGCACTGTGGATGTATGAATATCCAAAGAAAGGTGTGTTTAAATGTTCGTTACGTTCGAATGAGATCGTAAACGTCAGCATGATCGCCGGTTCCCTTGGAGGCGGTGGACATGTCAGAGCAGCAGGTTGTGAGGTGGAAGGCGACAAAGACACCATCATCTTGAAGGTAACAGACATGATCAAAGCGCAGTTAGACAATGCATGAACAAAGTAGAGGATATAACATGTTTGATGGTGTAATTAACATATACAAAGAAAAAGGCTTTACTTCGTTTGATGTGGTTGCCAAATTAAGGGGAATCTTAAAACAAAAGAAGATCGGACATACCGGCACCCTCGATCCGGATGCGGAGGGGGTGCTTGTGGTCTGTCTCGGAAAGGCGACAAAGCTTTGTGATATATTGACAGATAAGAACAAATCGTATGAAGCGGTATTTCGTTTAGGAATTACCACAGATACGGAAGACAGTTCCGGAACGGTTCTGTCACAAAAGGATGTCTGCGTGTCAGAAGAGCAGGTGAAAGACGAAATTCAATCGTTTGTTGGAGAATATCAGCAGATTCCACCCATGTATTCTGCAATCAAGGTAAATGGCAGGAAATTGTATGAATTAGCAAGACAGGGGATTGAGATTGAGCGGAAACCAAGACCGGTCATGATCCATGACATCGAAGTCCTGTCAATACAACTGCCGGTTGTAAAGATTGCAGTGAATTGCAGTAAAGGAACTTATATCCGGAGTCTGTGCAGGGATATTGGAGAACAGTTAGGCTGTGGTGCGGTGTTGGAACATTTACTCAGAACAAGTGTAAATGCACAGGAAACCGGATTTGTATTTACCACACAGGATGCGTTACGGCTTTCGGATGTGGAATCCCTTGTATCGCAGGGAATGTTGGATTCACATATCATTTCGATTGACCGGCTGTTTCCGAGATACCCGAAATATACAGTGAATGAAAACGGAAATGCCAGATTGATG
>JBNMIW010000192.1:0-4218 GCA_050873485.1 Lachnospiraceae bacterium
ATTCTCGCCCATACAGATTTGGTACTGAAGGAATGTTCATCCGCTACATCTTCTTCCTCGCCAAGCATTGCACAGAAACCACCCATCGGAATTGCCCGGATAGAGTATTTGGTTTCTTTTTTACGAAATGAAAACAAAGTTGGTCCCATACCGACTGCGAATTCATTTACATATATACCATTCAGCTTTGCAAAGAGAAAATGTCCTAACTCATGAAAAAATATGATTGCCCCAAAAACGAACAATCCAATAATCACATTAATTATGGTACTCATGATATCCACCTGCTCTCAATTGTTTCATATACCCATTGTTCCGTCTCGAGAATCTCCTCTACACTCGGATTCTCGATCACCTTATGCTGATCCATACAAAAACGGATCATATCATAGATTTCCAAGAAACGGACTTTTTTATTCAGGAACTTCGCAACCGCTAATTCATTGGCAGCATTTAATACGGTTGGCATACTTCCACCTATGTGAATCGCTTCGTATGCATATTTAAGTCCCAAAAATGTATCCATATCTGGTTTCTCAAACGTTATCTGCGAAAGTGTCTCAAAATTAAGACGTCTGCCATCTAAATATACTCTTTTCGGATAATATAACGCATATTGAATCGGAAGTCTCATATCCGGTGTTCCAAGCTGAGCCATTACGGCTCCATCCTCAAATTCCACCATAGAATGAATGATACTCTGTGGCTGAACGACGACCTGTATCTGTTCCGGTTGCACACCAAATAGCCACTTTGCCTCAATTACTTCCAGACCTTTATTCACCATCGTTGCTGAATCAATGGTAATCTTTTTGCCCATTGACCAGTTTGGATGTCGCAATGCCTGCTCTAGTGTTACAAGTTCCAAATCTTTCTTTGATTTACCCCGGAACGGTCCACCGGATGCAGTCAGAAGAATCTTATGTATCTGATTCTCCCGTTCACCATGCAGGCACTGAAAGATTGCAGAATGTTCACTGTCAACCGGCAAGATCGATACATTGCACTCTGCTGCAAGCGGCATAATAATATGACCGGCTGTTACCAATGTCTCCTTATTTGCCAACCCGATATCTTTTCCTGCCTTGATTGCTGCAATTGTCGGACGAATTCCGATCATACCTACAACTGCGGTCACTAAAATATCGGAAGATGCGATTGTTGCAACCTGTAACAGGCCATCCATTCCTGATACCACCTTAACCGCCGGTGTAACATCTGCCACCGCTGTACGCAGTTCTTTCGCTTTCGATTCACTCCATACCGCAACAAGTTCCGGATGAAATTCCCGAATCTGTTCCTCTAACAATATAATATTACTTCCCGCCGAAATTGCGACTAATTTCAAATCATCATTATGTCGGATAACATCTAATGTCTGTGTTCCAATGGAACCAGTCGAGCCTAATATAGCAATATTCTTCATATCTCATTTCCTCTACTGTATCGTATTCACGATCACAATCAAATAGTATAAGATCGGTGCAGTAAAAAATACACTGTCAAATCGATCCAGGATTCCACCATGTCCGGGAATCAAATGGCTGTAATCTTTAATCTCATGGTTTCTCTTAATTGCAGATGCTGCAAGATCTCCGATAACAGACGGAATAGATGCCACAGCTGCAATCAATGCACAATAACCTTCCGAAAAAGGAATTCCATCGGTAAATGCATATCCGAACAGAAAACCGAGCAAGGCTGCTCCAATAATTCCACCAACAAAGCCCTCTACACTCTTATTCGGACTTACCTTCGGAGAAAACTTGTGTTTTCCAATCTTGCGTCCAACAAGGTATGCAAATACGTCATTTCCCCAGCTTGCAATTAGTATATAGAAAGAAAGCAGCATGCCGCCTTCCATCTCCCGAACCCGGAATACAAATGACAATAATACCGTTGCGTACAAAAATGCAAACACTGAACTGGTTACATCGGTATCTTTATATTTCGGAAATGCCACAACATAACACGTCAACAATAATAAGATCAGAAAAATGATCATTGGAATAATAAAACGTTCCTGTCTTGTATATAACAGTACATATAATCCAACGGTAGCTATATAATCCAGAAAAGCAAAAGGTGTCTTCTCAAGCGAATACACCTTCATCAATTCATACACCCCAAAAATAGAGATTACGGTCAGAATCCCTGCTGTAACAATTCCCCCTGATAATAACGTAATCAACGTAATGGTGGCTACAAAAAAGCCACCGATCAAACGATCCTTCATAAAATATCATACCCCGCCAAATCGACGTTCCCTTCCGTTATAATATCGAATTGCTGTAAGCAAATCTTCTTTGGTAAAATCCGGCCATAACACGTCCGTAAAATAAAACTCCGTGTAAGCAAGCTGCCATGGCAGGAAATTCGACAATCGTTCTTCCCCGCTTGTACGGATCAGCAGATCCGGATCCGGCAATCCGGCAGTGTCCAGATAATCACTGATCAAATCTTCTGTAATTGCATCACATGTGATCTTTCCATCTCTTGCATCCTCTGCAATCCTTGTCACCGCTCTGCGGATCTCATCTCTACCACCATAATTGATTGCAATTGTAAATTTGAGACCTGTCGCATCCTTCGTTTTCTCCTCTAACTCATTGATCTTCGTAACAAGTTTGCGATCCAATCCGGTCTTATCTCCAATTACACGGACACACATATTATTCTTTGTTGACCGTTCGATACAGTCAATCAGATATTTTGCAAGTAACTTCATCAAAGCATCTACTTCATCTTTGGAACGTTTCCAGTTCTCTGTTGAAAATGCATACACCGTAATATACTCAATCCCCATCTTGTACCCATCTTCAATGATCTGTTCCACAATCTTAGATCCCTGAACATGCCCATAATTTCTAGGCATATTCCGTTTCTTTGCCCAACGTCCATTGCCATCCAATATAATTGCAACATGTTTTGGAACATTTAACTGTTCTGCCTTGATTGCCTCTAAAATACTCTCCAAATCAGCCTCCTGCTTATACAGTCATAATCTCTTTTGACTTGTTCTCAATTGTCTTTTCAATCTTATCTACATACTTATCGGTAAGCTTCTGAACCTGATCCTCGTAATCTTTCTGCTCATCTTCTGAGATCTCATTTGCCTTTAACTGCTTCTTAATATGGTCGTTTGCATCTCTTCGGATATTACGAACTGCTACCTTTGCATTTTCACCTTTTTTCTTAATATCTTTTACAAGATCTTTACGACGCTCTTCTGTCAATTCCGGGAAATTCAAAATGATAGATTTTCCATCATTATTCGGTGTCAATCCAAGATCGGAGCACAGAATTGCTTTCTCAATATCCTTTAATAAAGAAGCCTCCCATGGTGTGATCAAAATGGTTCTTGCTTCTGGAACACTGACATTACCAACCTGCTGAAGTGGAGTTGGCACACCATAATATTCCACTTTAATATTATTCAAAATGTTTGGATTGGCACGGCCTGCACGAATATTGCTGTATTCGTTCTCCAAACTCTCTAATGACTTCTCCATCTTCTCTTCAAACTGTTTTAACATATGATAATCCTCCTAAATATATTCTTTGTTCTATTATGCCTCAATATAAGTTCCGTTTGATCTGCCGGTCATTGCCTTTATGATACTGTCCTCGTCATTCAGACCAAATAACATCATCGGCATATGATTTTCCATTGCGAGTACCGCAGAAGCAAGATCAATTACTCCTAACTGCTGATCTACAATGTCTTTCATCTTCATCGTATCGTATTTCTTTGCATTTGGATTCGTCTTAGGATCACTGTCATAGACTCCGTCGATTGCTTTTCCTGATAAAATGACATCTGCCTCAATCTCAATTGCCATCAATACCGTTGACATATCCGTTGAAAAATATGGATGTCCGGTTCCACCCGCGAAGAACACAACTTCCTGATTCTCTAACGCTGCAACCGCTTCATCTTTACGGAATAATTCTGTTACATTGCCACATACAAACGGTGACATGATTCTTGTCTTTAATCCAACTGTACGAAACATATCTGCTGCATAAATACAATTCATGACCGTTGCAAGCATTCCGATCTGATCTGCCTTTACACGATCCATATTCTCAGAAGTTCTTCCTCTCCAGAAATTACCTCCTCCAATTACAATCGCTACCTGTTTGCCTTCCTCAACAGCACCCTTTACCTGTCTTGCTACTTCAAGCACTGTCTTCTCATCAAATCCCTGATGCTTG
>JBNMIW010000193.1:0-4211 GCA_050873485.1 Lachnospiraceae bacterium
ATACGGTATTGTCTTATGTGACAAAGGATAAAGTGAGTTCAAACCCTAACTGGAATATTGAGGCAGAGGCAAAGACAATCCTAAACAGGTTGCATATTCAGAATCTGGAAGGAAAGCTTGCAACGATGTCCGGTGGAGAGCAGAAACGTGTAGCACTTGCAAGGACACTGCTTGCACCTGCGGACATTCTGGTTTTGGATGAGCCGACAAACCATTTGGACAGCGGCATGGTACGTTGGTTAGAGGAGTATCTGATAAAATACAAAGGAATCCTCATTATGGTGACACATGATCGATATTTTTTGGATCGTGTGACCAACAAGATCGTGGAGATTGATAAGGGAAAACTGTACACATATGAAGCAAATTATTCCGGCTTTTTGGAGTTGAAACAGGCAAGAATGGAGCAGGAAGCTGCAAGCTACCGGAAGGTACAGAGTGTGCTCCGAACAGAGATTGAGTGGGTGAGACGGGGAGCACAGGCACGGTCTACCAAGCAAAAAGCAAGATTAGAACGTTTTCAGGAAATGCAGACAATGAAAGCACCCGAACAGGAGAAGCAGGTGGAGATGGATTCCGTTGCTTCCAGAATGGGAAAGAAAACGATAGAGATCGATCATATATCCAAAAGTTATGGAGATAAAATAATAATTTCGGATTTCACATATTATACAATTAGGAATGAGAGAATAGGGATCATAGGAGAGAATGGTTGTGGTAAGACAACCTTATTGAGAATCATATTGGGCTTAGAACCGGCGGATAGTGGATCGGTTACGATTGGAGAGACGATTAAGATCGGATATTTTTCACAGATGGTAGAGGATATGAATCCGGAAGAACGAGTGATTGATTATGTGAAAAATGTTGCGGAATATATTCGGACAAGCAAGGGAACCACATCGGCATCCCAGATGTGTGAACGCTTTTTATTTGGACCGGAGACACAATATAATCCGATCGGTAAGCTTTCGGGAGGGGAACGCCGCAGGCTGTATCTGTTAAAGGTATTGATGGGAGCACCGAATGTATTGATCCTGGATGAGCCAACTAATGATTTAGATATCACAACACTTGCAATTTTAGAAGATTATTTGGATTCATTTGAGGGAATTGTGATCACGGTATCGCACGATCGTTATTTTTTAGATCGTGTGGTGAATCGTATCTTTGCGTTTGAAGGAAATGGAATCATCACGCAGTATGAAGGCGGTTATACCGATTACTACGAAAAAGCATTGGCAAGTGGAAAGCTGATCGATTCTATGGCGGCACCGTTGAAGGGAGCAGATAAGGAGAAGAAAACGGACAGCCGCAGTACCTGGAAGAATAACCGGGAAGAGAAGATTAAATTTACATATAAAGAGCAGCGGGAATATGAGACAATTGATGCGGATATTGCAGAGTTAGAGGACAAGATAGCGGCAATTGATGCGGCAATGAGTGAGTCGGTCAGTGATTATAACAAACTGACGGAATTATCCACTGAAAAAGAAGAACTGGAACAACAACTGGAAGAGAAAATGGATCGCTGGGTATACCTGAACGATCTGGCGGAACGCATTGAAAATGCAAAATAGGCATTGTGTTATACCGGAAAACAATGTATTATGTAAAGTAGAACGTGAATAAATGATATAATGGATAGGAGTTGGACATATGCGCAAAAGAAAAGGGAGAGTAGGAACAGGAGCTTTGATTTGCCTGCTGATTGCAGTGGGAACATTCTTTATGCCAATGAAAGCCAGCAAGGTAAACGCAGCGACAACTTGTAAGTCAGTGATTGCATATCCGGGCGAAACCAGAGCAAAGGTTAACATAAGAAAAAAAGCGGGAACGAAATATACGAGTTATGGAATGGTTAACAAAAAAGAAAAAGTAATCATTCGTGGATATGTTACCAGTGGTGGAATGAAATGGTATAAATGCAAGACATATGTGAACGGTAAGGTAAAAGAGGGTTATATTAGTGCCGCATATGTGAAGCAGCAATCAAAGCCGAAGGGAATTGTGAATGAAAAGGTCAAGACAACGGTGAATGTCCGAAAGTCATCGAAGACTTCTTCATCTGTGGTGGCAAAGATTTCAACCGGTTCCAATGTGACTGTGACGGGAATTAAAAAGGTTTCCAATTCATCCTATTGGTATAAAGTAAAAGTAAAATATAAGAATAAAACAAAGACGGGTTATATATTATCCAAATATATTACGGTATCTGGTGCGGCGCTTGGATCAGCCCCTGCAACAAATACAGATTCTACGCAAGCGACCTCCCAAAAGGAAGCATATGTGAATGAAAAGGTAACATCGACTTTGAATGTCAGAAAATCGGCAAGTACAAGTAGCAGTATTTTGGCAAAGATTCCCAAAGGAACGATGGTTACCGTTATTGGAGAAAATGGTAGCTGGTATAAGATTACGCTAACTTATACAGGAAAAGGTATCACAGGATATGTAGCCAAAGAATATATAACGATCAATAAAAAGCCGGCAGATAATACTCCGGTTAACAATGCTGAGTTTTCGGCAATGTTATCGGCATTCCCGGAAAGCTACAGATCAAGTTTACAGGCATTACATAATACATATCCGAATTGGAGATTCCAGGCAGTGCTTACAAATCTTGATTGGAATACGGTGATCGCAAATGAGAGTGTGGTTGGAAGAAATGTAATACAGAGTAATTATCCAAGAGGAACAGCTAGTTTGGCACCATTTTCTTATTTGTCAACTGCATCCGGTGCGTATAACTGGGGAAAAGATACATATACAGTCAAGGATGGGACGAATTGGTATAGTGCAAACTCGCAGGTGGTCGCACACTATATGGACCCGAGAAATTTCCTGAACGACACGGATATTTTCCAATTCGAGACATTATCATATGATGATTCGCATAGCGCAGATGTTGTACAAAGTATACTGAATAATACATTTATGAAGGGAAACTACAGTGTGAAAGATTCTGCTACCGGAAAAACGGTGAGTGGAAGTTATACACAGGCATTTATGGAGGCCGGTAAGAAATCCGGAGCAAACCCATATTTCCTTGCAGCACGTTGTAAGCAGGAAGTTGGAGCGAATGGTTCAAACTCTACCAGCGGCAACTATTCCGGATATAAAGGTATTTATAATTATTATAATATTGGTGCCTCTGACGGAACCAATGCAGTTGCAAAGGGACTTAGCTTTGCGAAGAGCGGTACAACGTATGAGAGACCTTGGACGAATCCATATAAGGCGATTGTCGGAGGGGCAGAATACATTGCAAAGAATTATATCAATATTGGACAGAATACATTGTATTTTCAGAAGTTTAATGTTGCACCTGCAAATAAGAACCAGTTGTATCTGCACCAATATATGACCAATGTACAGGCTCCTTATTCAGAGGGAAGAAGCACAAGAGCAGCATATCGGAACATTGGAGTGTTGTCCAATACGATGATATTCAGTATACCGGTTTATAATAATATGCCGTCAACAGCATGTGCATTGCCTGCTGTTTCCGGTAATCCGAATCCGTATCTGTCATCCATTACAGTGCAGAATGCAGCAAACACATCCGTAAAGGGTACGTTTAATACGTCATTCCAATACAATATATTCAATTATACAGTGACAGTACCGTCGAATGTAAGTCAGGTGCTTGTATCGGCAAATGCAGTCAGCAAATATGCACAGAAGCCGGATGGAGCCGGAAAGGTATATACATTGTCGGGAACATCTACAAAGATTGTGATAACGGGAATTGCACAGAATGGGGCAAGACAGCAGTATGTTCTAAACATCATCAAACAATAAAATATATTACCCTTGCACAGCGTGAGTGAGACGGATGATATGTGAGGGCACATGCGAAAGAATATGAATAGGTCATGTAGGTTTGCCTTTATGGTACGCAGGCACGCTTGCGCTATACTTCATACGCAACGGTGCTAGGTTCGTAAGAACCTCACCAAGCACCGGCGTAATCAGAATGCCTTGCTTAACCATATAAGACAAACATACATGGCTTTATTTATGTCTTCGGGCATGTGCCATTTACGTTATCTCCGAAAAAACTTACGCTGTGCTTATTGCCACGCCCAGCCGTATATGGCATTGTGGCGAACGGGAGGTATATCTTATGATTTTAGTAGTGATAGAATTTTAATCACATAATAATAACGAATATAAAAATAAATAATCTACTGCATCTTACAAATACA
>JBNMIW010000194.1:0-4203 GCA_050873485.1 Lachnospiraceae bacterium
AAGATGCGGAATATGTTCCAGACGACTGTGGAAGAAAAGGGCGTGGAGTTCAAGATCGAAGTTTTGGATTTTGATCAACAGTTCTTTGTGGGAGACGAGTTCCGTTTGTCACAGGTTATAGTGAATTTCTTATCGAATGCAGTGAAATTTACGCAGAAAGGTGAGATTAAGGTTACGTTTCGACAGATGCTGCGGGAGAATGACCAGGCAGATCTTATGATCCGGGTGCACGATACCGGAATTGGTATGCAGCCGGAGTTTGTACAGCGTATCTTCCAACCGTTTGAACAGGAGAACAGGGATATTGCGAAGAATTATGGAGGAACCGGACTCGGTATGGCAATCAGTGATCAGATCATTCAGCTGATGGGTGGAGAGATTGTGATCGACAGTATGCCGGGAAGAGGTTCTGATTTTATTGTATATCTGCATTTGCCGGTTGCATCGAAGGAATTATTACAGAATGTGGAGACAACAGAGTTGCCACAGGAGTATGTCGATGATTATACGTTTGAGGGCAAATCCATTCTTCTTGCAGAAGATAATGAGATCAATGCAGAGATTGCAGTGGAGATTCTTGAGGAGGCCGGTGCAAAGGTAGAGATTGCTGAGAACGGACGGATTGCAGTGGAGAAGTTTGAAACGAATCCACCGGGTTATTATGATTTTATATTAATGGATATTCAGATGCCGGTATTAAATGGTCGCGATGCGGCAAGACAGATCAGACAGTTAGACAGATCAGACGCAAAAGAGATTATGATCTTCGCACTTTCTGCAGATGCGTTTGTCGAGGATGTGCGTTTATCTATGGAAGCAGGCATGGATGGTCATTTTGCTAAACCGGTTGAATTTAGCGAGGTCCGCAAGCAGATTGGACAGCTTGTTCATATGCGGGAAGGAGGCAGAAACGCATGAAAGGATTCAAGTGGAAGATCATAACAGGAATTCTTGGCGTTACATTAATTGCGACAGGAACAGCTGTAGTAGTGAACCATTATCGGGATGGAGAATTCAAGCCGAATACATATGCACAGGAGAGACAGCGTAAGGATAACCAGATCGTATTTCCGGGACAGGATAATGCGATCGGAGATCAACCTTCTGATGATAGTGAACTTTGGAAACAGGATGAGAAGTCGGAAGATAACATGAAACCGGAGAATCGCCCGTCGTCTTCTGTATTATTTCAGACACTTCAGATTGCAGATGCACAACAGCCGCAGCAACCGGAACAGAGACAACAGGATTCCACGGAGAATCAGAAAGATAAGGTATATGCTCCGGGGAATAATGAGCAGGACGGTCCCAAGACACCGGGACATACGGTAAAGAAGGATGACTCTTCTTCTAATAATAATGGGAATAACAGCAACAACGGGGATAATGGTAATAATCCGGGTGGAGACGATAATTCATCTAATAATTCCACGGAGGATAATACATCCTCGAATCCAACTAAACCGTCAGATTCAGATAAACCGTCGGATTCCAATAAACCATCTGCACCGGATACTCCAAAGGATCCGGATAAAGACGAGGTGAAGGATAAAGATACAACGGTTCCGGTTGCTCCGAAAGATGATCCGCTTGTTCCTGCGGATCCTTATCCGGGTGATAATGAGATTGACATTAAGGATGATGAAGAATACAAGAAATACAGTCTGGAAATTATCGGAAATATAGATGCCGAGGATGAGCAGAATAATCTCTATTTAGGAGAATATCTGAACGATCAGAGAGTGTTTTATTCAACCAAGGTATACCTGTGTATTGACGGAACGCCGATGTATCGGTTAACGGAATTAAATGATAATTTCAAATTAGGTGAATATCCAAAACAGGTTGCGGAGGATGCCAACGAGCTTACGATCACATATTATTACCGTCCGAGTGATAAATATGACTGGATCGAAGGCTCCTATACAATTCTGATCATATATAGTGCCAAGTTGTTATTACAGGATTGGACAAGTGGCAAATACGTTAAACAGGTTATGGTGAGAAAGGATGATCCACAGGTTGCATTGTTTTCATATTATTATCAAATGATGCATCCTATGGCCGATCTGTTTGATTTCGGAGAAGTGGAGTCGACAAGTAAATTATTTACCGGCTGGTCAGAGACAGAGGGTGGTGCCGGTGTTGGCCCGATTTATACGGTAGAACACACGGGGGTACAGATCATGTATCCGGTTGGATTGAATCCGGTGCAGGAGCAGTACCAGGTCGGCTGGCAGTATATGAGCTATGGCAGATATTTTGCACGGGTACAGACGATGACGGACTATACAGGAGCTACCGGTGAAGATGCCGTCCTGGATGTTCCGGAGGGTGTACAGTGTGTTGATTTGGATGAAGGAGATCCATGGACGGGTTCAACGATCCGGACTTTCAAAAAATTGAAGATTCCAGGTTCTTTATTATCTATTGAAAAGACATTTTTAAATACACTGAAGGGTCTGAATGTTACAGAAGAATATGAAGTAGCGGACGATAATATAGAATATTCATCATATAATGGAATGCTGTTAAACAAAACACAGACGGAAATATATGATATACCATATAATATGGAAGAAGTCAGAGTGCCGGATACAGTGCAAAGTATTGATTTTAGATATTCTAATAATATTTCTAAGATTCATTTTACAGCGGATAAACCGGGGGATTTTGATTTTAATGAGTTGACAAATGCAGAGATTTATGTTCCGGCGAGCAGTTATTTGAAGTATCTTGCCGCATGGGGTAAGAACCCGGGAAGTGTGTGGAGTAATAATATATTGGTTGCGGATGGTGATGATGTAGAAGACTTTGTAGAGGATGAGAATGGAATCTATTCATCAGACGGTAAGGTATTGAAGGCTGTAAAGCAGAACATTTCAGGAACCTATGTTGTTTCGGAAGGAATAGAAACGATTGCGGAAAGTGCATTTGATAATTGTGGAGTGATCGATCTGCTGATCCTGCCAAAGTCATTGCGTACCTTAGAGGACAACAGTTTATCCGGTAATCCGCCGACGAAGATTGTATTTTTAGGAGATGAAGCACCGGCTGTTAAGGAGCATACATTTGCAGATTCTTCTATATTACAGGTGCATAAGAGTGCTAAGAGTTCTTATGAGGCCGCATGGAAAGATGTGATCGGAGATCAGGCAGCAGCGGTTCATTATCGAACCTTTACATATAAGGAAAATGGTATCGGAGGATTTGATTATCTGGATGAGGGTGCCTGCGAGGATGGAATCTGTGAAGAAGGTACTGTGTTAATAAAGGCACCAAGTGATCTGACCGTATTTGACGAGAACGCAATATCCGGACTTCAATGCAAAGAGATTGCGGGCAAGGCATTTTACGGGTGCGATGAACTGATGGTGGCAATTCTGCCGGCTTCGATCAAGAAGATTGGAAGAGAAGCATTTTCCGGATGTAGTAAGTTAGAGGGAGTTATTTCCGAATCAACGGATTATGTTCAGATTGGACCAAATGCATTTTATAGTGATTATGATCTTCGATGGCTTGCATGGAATGCAAAACAGATAGAGAATGAGGGTTATGGATCATATGCACAGCAGTTTGCGGTAAGGGGTAGCAATGGATCTGACTACGATATGAATTGTTACAGTCCGTCTTACTATGTTGTATCAGATGCGGGAGGCTATCTGCTGTATGGCATTGCCGTGGATGGGGATGGAAATACAACAGATGACCGGTATCTGGTAGGTGCAACAACTTCTATCGCAGGTGAGATCACATTGGAAAAGAATACGATGGAAGTTACGCCCGGGGTATTTTCTAATTGTGGAAACTCTTTCACGATATCGGATTGGGAGAAGTTGGAATATATTGATGATTCTGCTTTCTCTAATTCCGGTCTGTCGGGAGAGATCCATTTTTCCAATAAGTTAAAATGGGTGTTGAGGAATGCGTTTTATGGGTGTTCGAACATCGAAAAGATTGTGATCAATGGTTCGGAATTGAATGGATATGTCTTAGGTTATAGCTGCTTTAGAGGCTGTAGCAGCCTGACATCTGTTGAATTTACAGGAACAGGTTCCTATGAGATTGGGGGCAGTGCCTTTGCGGATTGCGCGAGTCTTACTTCTGTTACCTTTGGGGCAAATGTCGGAATTACCAGTATTGGAACGGAAGCTTTTACGAACACCGCATTAACGGAGCTGACCATACCAAAGAGTGTGACTT
>JBNMIW010000195.1:0-4177 GCA_050873485.1 Lachnospiraceae bacterium
AATCCATACCGTCTGTCTGCGCCGGTACGGTTCCTTTTGCCGCAAGACTTTTGAGATCTGTATACCAGTTTGCGGAATTCTTTACATACGGCACTTTTTCTCCGGCTAAGATCAGTTTTATCTCATGCAGGGACTCCCCGTATGCCCAACAGCCTAATAGCAGATATTTTACAACCTCCATCAATGCCGGAGTTCCTGTCGCTGTGCATATTCCGGCCGCAACCGTTAACGCTTCGCTTTTCTTGGCAGAATCACTTAACAGATATGCGTAATTGACCGGCATTCTAAGCCATGCAATATCATTTACTACTGCCTGCACATTGTCATAATCGTTATTGCCTCCAACCAGAATGTACTCCATTTCACATTTAACCACGGAATCTTCTCTGGTATGAACAACATTTGAGAAATGTTCCTTCACATAGTCCGCAAATGCAATCCGCTCTGTTACAAGAGAGCTGCCAATATCCCCGGATCCTTTTAGGGCATTCTTCATCTTCCCGATATCTGCAAAGCTGATATCTTTTTCTATCCTCGCAATACCGGAATACGCTGCCGATGGTGATTTGGAATAATCCATCTTCTCCCTGGATATAGTCACATGATTTGGAAGAACAAATGACAACAATCCGGATTTTGTTGCTTCCTTTAATGTTTCCCTTGGATCTGTCACATCTTCCTCTGTCATTTCTGTTTGATCCGGTTGTTTCATTCCCTCTATTTCCTGTGCATTTCGATCAGTTTCCTGCTTTGCATTCTCCACATTTTCATTTTGCCCGGTAACAGATTTCCACACTTCCTCTGCCTTCTTAACAACCCCTTCCGTCTTCTCATACTCTCTGATCTGTTGTTTCAATGTCTTCATTCCATCTTCTAATATGTGAACCTCATCTGCCAATGCAATCTCTTCTACATCATATTGATATATCTGTCCGGTTCCTCCATTCAACGACTCCTCTATGTAATTCCGATAACGTTCTTCTGCGATTGCTTCACTTCCCGTTGCATAAGTCGGATCAAGATATAATAAATGATATCGTTCAAACAGTTCCCGATGATAATCCGCCAATATGCTGGTCTGTGCACTATGAATCACTGCCCGGGCCTTTACCCGGCTCATATAGATTCTTCCCACTTCTAGTGCAGTAAGAGTGAAAAGCAATAACACACTGATCATGCATGAAAAAAATACCGTTGTCTGCCCTTTGTTCTTCATAGCACACCTCCCATTTTTGCTGCTGTGTGACATCCTTTATCAACAAGTTACGAATAGATCTTCTTTGCACTGGAATTAATGGATTTCCATATATTATTAACCAGTGTCGTGATCTGCTCTTTAAAAATGATGACCAATGCGATCAATACAACGATGATCAGTATGATCTCTACAACTCCCATACCGGATTCATCCTGCATAAAATCCACAAAGGATCTTCTGACATTTCCCATATATACCACCTCCTTTCCCGGTAACAGCAGATCAAAAGCTCATAAATGCAGGAATCATGATCATCATCATTACAATAACTAATAACAGGATCATCGGTCCTAACAGTTTGGTTCCTGCTTCTTCTCCGTATCTCTTTGCCAGATTCTTTCGCTCTTCTAATGCCGCATGTTCCTGTTGTTCGAAAATATCCGTCAACCCCTTTGTACCTCTCACCACGTTCTGTTCGAGCAATGTCATCAATTTAATATACGGATTAAGCTGCAATCTTCTGCCTAACTGATAATAGATCTGTTCCTCTGACATTCCTAACTCAAAACCTCTTCTCGCAACTACTAACTCACGAATTAACGGCTCTCTCATATCCTCCTTTTTCTTATTCTCATATTCCCTTATCATCTGTTCAAATATATGTTTTACCTGCATTCCCGCTCCTAACATCAATACCATTTCATTTACAAACCATGGATAACTTCTGAGCAGGTTCCGTTTTCGTATTTTTTCCTTTTCTTTCTCCTGTTCCTTCTGTCTGAATACCAGCAGTGCCATTGTTATACATCCAAAGATCAGCACTTGCATGGCATTTAATGAATTCTCATCTGTTCTTGTGATCATCACACCATCCATAGACATCGGAATTGTAAAATGATCCTCCTGTTCCCGTTTCTTCTCCTCTGCCTGAATCTCTTCTTTGACCTTTACAAATACCTTCTGCATAGAAGTCGTTTCCCTTTGATAGATTCGAAGCTTAAATACTTTCTCCCTCTCTATCTCCCCATATTGCAAAGTAATCCGAAGTTCAGTCTCTATTCCTTTTTGTGTTTCTTTTTTCTCATATCCGGCATCGATCAGCTCTTCCGGTGTATTCTTCACTTTTCCGGTTTCATCGATCAGGGAATACTGCAACGGCTGTACTTCCATATCAAACGGAAACCGTTCCGGATCCAGCGAAAACACCAGATCTTTTTCTACTTTCTGAAGGCTTTCATTCTCCCCTTTCATATGTAACTCCAGATATTCAAAAGCCTCTTTCATTTTTTTGTCTACCGTCTTGTCATCATATTGGCGCGGCAATACGGTCAACGTATAGTCTTCTGTTGTTTCTTCCTTTTTTAATTGAAAAACCGCCTGCATTTCTGCTCCTCCGAATCCTTCCCGGTATATCGTAATGTCCCCTGTTTTCTCATAAAATGTCAGCACAAAACTGACACTGTTTATAACACATAACATAACGATCAGATATGAGTAACCTTGTAACCATTCTCCAAATTTGGTTATTCTCTTGTTTTTCCGGTACAATATAAATTCCACGATTGCCCACACTATAACAATATATATCAATCCGTTTATTATTCTCATATCGGTATCTCCATTATCTTTTCCGCCCATATGCCTGCAATATTTATACCAATCAGAAATAACAGCATTATTCCCGCTCCGATCAGATTATGATACAGAACCTGCAAAAAATCCCCATTACTGATACGAAGATATAATAAGATTCCATAAGGCATGACCATCATGATCTTCTCTTCTAATTTTTTTGCGGCAATCATTGTCTGTATCTCCTCTTCCACCATCATTTTGTCGGAAATACTGTTCACTGTTTTTTGAATGATCCTGATCAGATTGCCCCCACTTTGTTTTGCCGCTCTGATAACATTTGCAAAGTTCTCAATATCTTCCATCCCGCTTCGTCTTCCAAAGTCCATTACTAATTCTGCGATTGGAATGTTTCTGTCTAATCCATATTGAATCCTGTCTAATTCAAGAAAAATATCTGCATTATCTTCATAGAGCAGTTTAAGATCTTTCGCTGCAATTGAGAAAGAATGTTCCAAAGAATACCCTGCCGTCAACGAGGTAACAATCGACTCCATTAACGAACGAAACTGTACACATAACTGTTTTTTCTGCCGGTCAATTCGTTGCTGTTTCATTTTCTTATATTGCAACATACCAATTGGCACACACAAGAAAACCGCTTTTATCGAATCAAAGAACAGGTAACTGACCATGCCTGTCTGCCCTGCAACTATTGCAACATACGTTAACCAATCTATCAGGGTAAATGTATACCGGTCATAGTTCTTTATTACCATATAAGCTTTCCTCCCAGATTCCGCTCATTACAAGTTTATCGATATTCTTAAGGTTATGTTCCCTCTCTAATTTTCCAATTACCTTTCCTGTTCCGTTTCCGGTTTCTCGAAATACATAAATTGGCCGCAGTTGAATTTCTCCGTCTTCTATACCTGTCACTTCACTGATTTCCAGAACCTTTCTACTGTTATCCCGAAGCCTTCCAAGATGAACTACAATATCAATTGCCGCAGCAAGCTGTTGTTTAATTGCTAACACCGGCATATCATATCCCATCAGGATCATAGTCACTAAACGAATCATCATCTCTTCCGCTGAATTACCGTGACCTGTACTGATACTTCCATCATGTCCGGTCAACATACTGTTCGCCATATCCATTGCGGCATGATCCCGTACCTCACCGACAATGATCCGATCCGGCCGCATTCGCAAAGCAGATTTGATCAGATCCGACATCGTGATCGCATTGTCTCCCTCTACGTTTGCATTTCTTGTTTCCAGCCTTACAAGATTCGGAATCCCCTTGATCTGTAACTCTGCCGAATCCTCAATCGTGATCACACGTTCCTCTGCCGGAATATAATTGCTTAACACATTTAAGAAAGTGGTCTTACCACTCCCTGT
>JBNMIW010000196.1:0-4176 GCA_050873485.1 Lachnospiraceae bacterium
AAAATTACAGAGACAGATTTCAAATATGCCAAGGCGATGAAAGCATCTATCAAATTGCTTGGAATGAGCAAGAAAGTAGATGGAACATTTTATTCGATTGTTGCTCCGTTTATGATTGGACAGCAGCATCCGTTGATTGGTGTGAATGGGGTGTTTAACGGTATTTTTGTTCATGGTAATGTTTTAGATGATGTGATGTTCTATGGAAGAGGAGCCGGTAAGCTTCCGACTGCAAGTGCAGTTGTATCGGATGTTGTGGACGCCGTAAAACACATGCATACGAATATTATGACAATCTGGGAGGAACGCAAGAGCAATCTTGGAAAGTTTGAAGATTGTGAGAACAAATTCTTTGTCCGTATGAAGGATAAAGGATTAGATGATGATCAGATGTTTGGCATTAAGGATGCGTTTGGTGATGTTTTATATGTGAAGGCACCGGGTGTGACGGATGAACTGGCATTTGTCACGAATAGAATGCGTGAAAAAGATTTTGCAGATCATATTGCAAAATTTGAAGATGTTTACAGCGTGATCCGCGTAGATTTCTAAAAGGAACTTGAAAAAGGGGCTGCTACGCCAAATGTTGATCATTCTGGTGTGGTAGCTCTTTGCGGTTTACGCATTAATATATTTTGTGCTATGATGAGAAATATACAGTTTCGGGAGGTACAAAGGATGAAACGAGAAAATTATTTGAGCTGGGATCAGTACTTTATGGGAATTGCACTGCTTTCGGCAGAGAGAAGCAAGGACCCAAACACACAGGTTGGAGCCTGTATTGTAGATGCGGATAATAAGATTTTATCAGTGGGTTATAATGGTATGCCGTCCGGCTGTAAGGATGATGAGATGCCGTGGGGGCGAGTTGGAAAACCACTGGAAAATAAATATTTTTTTGTATGCCATGCGGAACTGAATGCAATATTAAATTATAGTGGAGGGTCATTAGCAGGGGCAACCTGTTATTCCACCCTGTTCCCTTGTAATGAGTGTGCAAAGGCGATCATACAGAGTGGAATTAAACGAATTGTATATTTGTCGGATAAGTATTCGGATACAGAAGCGACAATTGCTTCTAAGATGATGTTTAAGATGGCGGGAGTGGAATTTCGTCCATATGAACCGGGAGACAGGGAGATTCATCTTAATTTATAATGATTTATTTGCGTGAAAGCACAGATGTTATAAGAAAATAAAATGCAATATTTGGAATATAAAATATTGCAACATTGCTAGAATATAAGAAAGAGGATTTGACAACATGGATATTGCAAAAGTGATTGCACAAGAGTTAGGCATTCGTGCCGGACAGGTAGAGGCGACGGTGAAATTGATCGACGAGGGATGTACGATTCCTTTTATTGCCCGATATCGAAAGGAAGTAACCGGTTCTTTAAATGATGAGGTATTACGTGATTTATATGAACGGTTGAATTACCTTAGAAATTTAGAAGAACGAAAAGATACAGTGATTGCCAGTATTGAAGAACAAGGAAAACTGACAGATGTCTTAAAGAAACAGATTCTGGATGCAATGACGTTAGTTGCAGTAGAGGATCTGTATCGACCATACAAGCAAAAACGTAGAACTCGTGCAACGATTGCAAAGGAAAAGGGATTAGAGGGACTTGCCAATATCATTTACCTTCAGATGGCGGATCATCCAATCGAGGAGGATGCGCAAGAATATGTATCAGAAGAAAAGGGCGTTGCATCGGTAGAAGAGGCAATTACCGGGGCGCTGGATATCATTGCTGAAAATATTTCGGACGAGGCAGAATATCGTACGTATATAAGGGATATTACTGTAAAGGAAGGAAAATTGGTGACAACTGCAAAGGATGCAGAAGCAAAATCGGTATACGAAATGTATTATGATTTTGAAGAACCGATTGCAAAGGCAGCAGGGTATCGTGTATTAGCAATTAATCGTGGGGAAAAAGAAAAGGTGTTATCGGTGAAAGTGACGGCTCCGGAGGAACGCATTTTGCGTTATTTAGAGAAGAAGATCATTGTTCGGGATAATCCGTATACAACACCACTTTTGCAGCAGGCAATGGAAGATAGTTATAAGCGGTTAATAGCAGGTGCGATTGAGAGGGAGATTCGGAGTGATCTTACAGAAAAGGCAGAAGATGGAGCGATTGCTGTATTTGGAAAGAATTTAAAACAGCTTCTTATGCAGCCGCCAATCAAGGGGCAGGTGGTTCTTGGATGGGATCCGGCATTCCGAACAGGCTGTAAATTAGCAGTAGTAGATGCAACCGGGAAAGTGCTGGATACGGTTGTGATATATCCGACAGAACCGCAGAACAAGGTTGCTGAATCAAAACGTATCGTGCATAATCTGATCAAAAAGTATGGTATTACTCTAATTTCCGTAGGAAATGGAACAGCGTCACGAGAATCAGAGCAGGTTATTGTTGAATTGTTAAAGGAGATTCCGGAAAAGGTACAATATGTAATTACGAATGAAGCGGGAGCTTCTGTGTATTCTGCCAGCAAATTAGCAACAGAAGAATTTCCGAATTTTGATGTGGGACAACGAAGTGCGGCATCGATTGCCCGTCGTTTGCAGGACCCGTTAGCGGAGCTTGTTAAGATTGATCCAAAGTCTATCGGAGTTGGACAATATCAGCACGATATGAATCAGAAAAAATTAGGAGATGCCCTTACAGGTGTAGTCGAAGATTGTGTAAACCGGGTTGGTGTTGACCTTAATACAGCATCTGCATCATTATTGGAGTATGTATCCGGAATCAGTAAAGTGATTGCAAAAAATATTGTTGCGTACAGAGAAGAAAACGGTCAGTTTACGAATCGGAAACAGTTGTTGAAAGTTACCAAGCTGGGTCCGAAAGCGTTTGAACAGTGTGCAGGATTTTTGCGGATCACAGGAGGCGATAATCCACTCGATGCAACCAGCGTGCATCCGGAAAGTTATGAAGTGACAACGAGTCTGTTAAAGAAATTAGGTTATTCGGTAGATGATATTACCAGCCAGGGCTTGGTAGGTTTGTCTATGATGGTCAAGCAGAACAGCAAATTGGCATCTGAACTTGGTGTTGGTGAGGTGACTTTGACAGATATTGTGAAAGAGTTGGAAAAACCGGCAAGGGACCCACGTGAAGAGATGCCAAAACCAATCTTACGTACAGATGTATTAGATATGAAGGACCTTACTGAGGGAATGATCTTAAAGGGAACGGTTCGCAATGTAATTGATTTTGGTGCATTTGTAGATATTGGTGTACACCAGGATGGATTGGTTCATATTTCTAAGATCACAAATAAGAAGTTTATTAAACATCCGTTAGAAGTTGTTAGTGTTGGAGATGTGGTTGAAGTGAAAGTATTGAGTGTAGATTTAGAACGTAAACGGATTCAATTGTCTATGATTCTGGATTCTTAAGTTGGAGATGGAGCAGATGGGAATGGAAGATAAAACAATTACTTTTTCTGTTCAGATGACAGTAAAGGAAATGTATCAATTTACAATGTATCATGTATATCATCAGGCATCCGGACTGATTGGGTTGTTTTTGTCAGCTCTTGCACTCACTAATCTGGTGGTATCTTTTCATGATCTGTCGGATCAGGGGAAAACAATTATGACGATTGTGGGACTTTGGTTTACGGTACTGGAACCGATTATGATGTACAATCGGTCAAGAAAGCAGGTAAAAAGGACGAAATCATATCAAAAGCCGTTAAATTATGAAATAAATGAAAAGGGGATAACTGTGTCGCAGGACGAGGAGTCCCAGACCATGGAATGGGAACGTATTCGTCGTATAAAGGATACGGGATCACAGTATCTTCTTTATAGCAGCCGGGTACACGCATTTATCTTCCCTAAGAAATGTCTGGGGGCTGATGCAGGTAAACTTGACAATTTATTAAGAGAATATGCGATACAGAAGAACATTCCCATAAATGGTCGAATGAAGAGAAATAATAGGTAGGATGGAATATGGATTATAACAGTTGGAAACCGGAAGATACATTTGATATTGCCAGACAATTAGGTGAAAAGGCAACGGCAGGAGATGTATTCTGTCTAATTGGAGATCTAGGGGTTGGAAAGACACTCTTTTCACAGGGCTTTGCGGCAGGATTAGGAATACAGGAAAGCGTTAACAGCCCGACGTTCACAATTGTGCAGGAGTATGA
>JBNMIW010000197.1:0-4171 GCA_050873485.1 Lachnospiraceae bacterium
AACAAATACCCGTTTGACTCCGTCATTTTTTGCAGCTAATAATTTTTCTTTCAGTCCACCAATCGGAAGCACCTGTCCTTTTAGTGTGATTTCTCCCGTCATCGCTAATAATCCGTCAACCGGTTTGTTCATAAATGCGGAGTACATAGCAAGTGCCATCGTAATTCCGGCAGAAGGGCCATCCTTCGGTGTTGCCCCTTCCGGCACATGCAGATGTACCTGATGTTTCTCAAAATAATCATCCGGCAATTTCTTAATTTCCGGCAAAGTGCGAATATAAGACAACGCAATCTGTGCAGATTCCTTCATCACATCTCCGAGATTACCCGTCAATACCAATCCGCCTTTTCCGTTTAATACATTCACCTCAACCCGTAAAGTATCTCCTCCAACACTGGTCCATGCAAGCCCGGTTACAACACCGACCTGATCCTCATGTTTTCTGTCTTCTTCCGAATAAGTCTCTACACCGAGCAGATCACTTAACTTTTTCGGAGTCACATGTAAAGATGTGTATTCATTCGTCAAAATTCCTCTTGCCGCTTTCTGCATTAAACGTCCGATCATCCGTTCTAAATTACGCACACCGGCCTCTCTTGTGTAATTACGGATCAATTTATATAATGCCTCGTCCGTGATACGAAACTGTCTTCCGTTTAAACCATTCTTTTTACGCTGCTTTGGCACAAGATATAATTTAGCGATCTGCAACTTTTCATTTTCCGTGTAACTGTTTACCTCGATCAGTTCCATACGATCCCGCAAAGGCTTAGGAATTCCACTGACATCATTTGCTGTCGCAATGAATAATACGCCGCTTAAATCAACCGGAACCTCAAAATAATGATCGATAAACCTGGCATTCTGTTCCCCATCTAACACCTCTAAAAGTGCGGATGCCGTATCTCCTTTATAGTCACTACTCGTCTTATCAATCTCATCTAACAGGATCAACGGATTGTTCACTCCCGTTTTGGAAATGGCAGATAATATTCTACCCGGCATTGCTCCGATATAAGTCTTGCGATGTCCGCGAATCTCCGCCTCATCTCTGACGCCGCCTAATGCAATTCTTCCATACTCTTTATTCAATGCCGTTGCAATAGATGTTGCAATAGATGTTTTTCCCGTTCCCGGAGGACCAACCAGACAAAGGATCGGTGCATCTTTTCTTCCACTGAGATTGCGAACCGCAAGATAATCAATAATACGATCCTTCACTTTCTGTAATCCATAATGGTCTTTTTCCAACTGATCGATCGCCTTTTGCAGATCTTTGTTTTCCTCTTTCCGCTTACTCCATGGATATTCCAATATCGTCTCAATATAATTCCGCAAAACAGCACTTTCTGAAGACGAATACGGAAGATTCTGGAATTTCCGGATCTCTTTTTCTAATTTTTCCTTTACTTCCTGCGGCGGATCTGCCTCCTCTAACTGTTCTAAATAACGATCTCCCTCGTCCGCACTATCTTCCTCTCCTAATTCCTGCCGTATTACTTTCATCTGTTCACGCAGAACATAGTCCTTCTGATTCTTGTTCACACATTCTTTTAATTTATTGATCAGACCTGTCCGTATTTCTCCGATCTCTATCTCATTCAATAAAAATGTAAGTAATTTCTCTGTCCGTACTTTCAGATCCGCCGTCTCTAAAATTTCCTGTTTCTTGAAAACAGCAATCGGTACTGCCTCTGTCAGCAGATCCACCAGCGTTTCCAAAGAACGTACTTTTTTGAGTGTCGTTACAATTGTCTCATTCGTTAAAATACCGTTCTCCCAACATGCCTGAAGCAGTTCTTTGACCGTTTTCAGATATGCTTTGTTTTCCGTTGCGGATAATGTATCCTTTACCGTCTCGAATTGTGATACCTCTGCCATATGGATTCCCTTATCATCCTGCGATATATCCTCTAACTGCGCTCTATACTGTCCTAACAGCATGACACGCACAACATTCTTCGGTAATTTCAACATTTGTTTTACCTTTACAACAGTTCCAACTCTATATAAATCCTCTACAGAAAATGTATCACCAAGCGTTGCATCTTTGGCTGTAACAACAAGCAGATCCAAATTCTCATTCATCGCCTTTTCAACTGCCTTTAATGAATCCTCCCGTTGCACATCAATATGTACGCTTGTCTCCGGCACCATAACCAGATCCCGAAATACCATCATAGGAATTGTGTTCATTTGTTTACTCATGTTCTTTCCTCATTTCACGATTATAGAGAAACGGAACCTGTAGCATTCGCAACAGATTCCGTATTCAACATTACTCATAGTTTATGCAATCTCACCATTATTCTTCTTCGGATGTCTCTTTACAAAAGATTTGCGTGGTCTTGGTGAATCCGAATAAACAATCTCCGGTTCTCCGGTTCCTTCCACTGTTTCTTTTGTAATAATGCATTTGGAAATCTCTTCATTCGAAGGAACTTCATACATCAGATCCGTCACGCTCTTTTCAATGATTGAACGTAATCCACGGGCACCTGTCTTTCTCTCCATTGTTATCTTCGCAATTGCCCGTAATGCTTCTTCTTCAAACTCAAGTTCTACACCATCTAACTCAAACAATTTCTTGTATTGTTTACAGATCGCACTCTTTGGCTCTGTCAGAATCCGCATCAATGCTTCCTCATCTAAGAGATCCAGTGTAACCGTTACTGGAACACGTCCAATAAATTCAGGGATTAATCCGTATTTTACAAAATCAGACGGAGTTACCTGTTTTAATAATTCACCGACATTCTCATCTGTATTCTCTGCAAGTTCTGCACCGAATCCGATCGACTTCTTACCGATTCGATTCTCAATTACCTTCTCTAATCCATCAAAGGCACCACCACAGATGAATAAGATATTCGTTGTATCAATCTGAATAAAATCCTGATGTGGATGTTTTCTGCCACCCTGTGGCGGAACAGAAGCAACCGTACCTTCAATGATCTTAAGAAGTGCCTGCTGTACACCCTCACCGGAAACATCTCTTGTAATTGATACATTCTCCGACTTCTTGGTAATCTTATCAATCTCATCAATATAGATAATTCCATGCTGTGCACGCTCAATATCATAATCAGCAGCCTGAATGATCTTTAACAGAATATTCTCTACATCTTCACCTACATATCCGGCTTCTGTTAATGCGGTTGCATCTGCAATTGCAAATGGAACATTTAATAATTTGGCTAATGTCTGTGCCAGATATGTCTTACCAGAACCGGTAGGACCCACCATCATAATATTACTCTTTTGTAATTCCACATCAAAATCTTTGTCGGAAAGGATTCTTTTATAATGATTATATACCGCAACAGACAAAACTTTCTTTGCCTCTTCCTGACCGATCACATACTGATCCAAGAACTCTTTAATCTCCTTCGGTTTCAGTAAGTTAATATCGGTAGACTCATCATAATCTTCTAATTCGTCCTCAATAATCTCAGAACACACCTCGATACATTCATCACAGATAAATACATTCTGTCCCGCAATCAATTTGCGAACCTGATCCTGTGTTTTATTACAAAATGAACAACGTAAAGGCTTTCTGTCATCTCCACGAATTGCCATTGCTACACCTCATTCTCTCTATCTTTCTCTTTATTGACGATTCTCAACAACCGAATCAATCAATCCATATTCTTTTGCGGCTGCAGCGCTTAACCAATTATCACGATCGGTATCTTTCTCGATCACTTCATATGGCTTGCCTGTCTCTTTTGCCAAAATCTCATTGATCTTCTTCTTTGTATTCAGGATATGTGCAGTCGTAATCTCCATATCACTTGCCTGACTTCCGCTTGGCATACCGCCCATCGGCTGATGGATCATAATCTCTGCATTTGGTAATGCCATACGTTTTCCAGGTGTTCCGCCTGCAAGCAAAAATGCACCCATACTTGCTGCCATGCCAACACAAATTGTAGAAACATCACACTTGATATAATTCATTGTATCAAAAATACCAAAACCGGCTGATACAGATCCTCCCGGGCTATTGATATACAATGAAATATCTTTTGTTGGATCTTCCGACTCTAAGAAAAGTAACTGTGCAATTACAAGACTTGCAGTTGTATCATTTACTTCCTCACCTAAAAATATAATACGATCCTTTAATAATCTGGAGTAAATATCATAAGAACGCTCTCCCCTGCTC
>JBNMIW010000198.1:0-4170 GCA_050873485.1 Lachnospiraceae bacterium
ATTAGATGGTGCAACCGGAAGAATACGGGTATTGTTTTCATTAAGTAAGGGACTCTATTGTGAAATGGCGAGCCATCAGGCGGTGATCACGGATGAGCTGCTTCGAAAAGTGGAAGAGAGAATGCATGAATTAGTACAGCAAAATGTTCCGATTGAAAAGCATACATATAATGCACATGATCTGGTAAAACGGTTCTCAAAACAGGGAAGGAAGGACAAAGTTCAACTGTTTAAATACAGACGGGCATCCAATGCAAATGCATATCTGTTGGAGGAGTTTGAAGATTATTATTATGGCTTTATGGTTCCGTCTACCGGATATTTGCAGCATTTTGCATTGTATCGATACGAGGACGGATTTGTATTACAGATGCCGGCGAGACGGGAACCGGATGTTGTGCCGGAATTCAAACCACAGAATAAGTTGTTTCAGGTCTTAAAACAATCCGATGACTGGGGTGTCATGCTCAATGTCGATACAGTCGGTGGTTTAAATGATGCAATTGCAGCGGGAGAGATCGGAGATCTGATGTTGGTACAGGAAGCACTTCAGGAGAAGAAGATTGCAGAGATTGCAGAGACGATCAAACAGCAGGATAAGAAGATTGTATTGATTGCAGGACCGAGTTCTTCCGGAAAGACTTCTTTTTCCCATAGATTGAGCATTCAACTGCGGGCAATGGGAATGCGGCCTCATCCGATCGCAATGGATAATTATTTTGTGGATCGTAAATATACCCCAAGAGATGCGGATGGAAATTTTGACTTTGAATGTATAGAAGCATTAGATGTAAAACAGTTTAATCAGGATATGCTGCATCTGCTGCAAGGGGAAGAGGTGCCGATGCCGACATTTAACTTCCTGGTTGGAGAAAGGGAGTATAAGGGAGATACCCTGAAATTACATGACAATGATGTATTGGTAATAGAGGGAATTCATGGACTGAATCCGGTTGTATCGGAACAGTTGCCGGATGACAGCAAATTCCGTATTTATATCAGTGCATTGACGCAGCTTAATGTAGATGAACATAACCGGATTGCAACAACGGATGGACGGTTGATCCGAAGAATTGTGAGAGATGCCAGAACGAGAGGACATAATGCACAAAAGACGATTGCAATGTGGGATTCTGTTCGAAGAGGGGAAGAGCGAGATATATTCCCGTATCAGGAAGAGGCAGATGCCATGTTCAATTCTGCACTGATCTATGAACTGAGTGTGGTCAAACCGTATGTGGAACCGTTATTGTTTGCAATCCCGAAAGATGCACCGGAATACCAGGAAGCAAAGAGGCTTTTGAAGTTTTTGGATTACTTTTTAGCAGTGGGTTCTGAGGCAATTCCGAATAATAGCATATTGAGAGAGTTCGTTGGCGGAAGCTGTTTTCCTGTATGATGTCGAATAATGTACAAAAAGTGAAAAAATTGTGAAATAACAATAAAAATATTATAAAATTTTGTGCAATATAGTGACAAAATAAAATGGCTATGCTATAATGAGGTTAATTTGAGATGATTAAGGAGGGCTGTTTAATGAGTGTATCAGGACAAAAGTTTGATTTACCACAGATGAAGTCGTACTTTGAAACACAGATACCCAATGTCAGATTGTTGAGCGATATGACGCTTAGCGAGACGGACTTCAAGAGCTTAGGCGCTAAACTCAAGTCAGCCTTCGCTTTTACAGATCGTAAGGATGGAATAGATGATATTATGATCTGTTATCTGGTGTATTGGGTATATGCGCTGATCTATTGGAACGAAGAGACGGGAATTCACGACGAATTGACGGATTTTTGTGCGAATCTGCCACAGTATCAGATTCGGCATCATTTACAGATGCTGGTAGATACGTTTGCGGATTATAACATTGATAAGTTCGGATATCAGAACATGAGCACAGAAGAACTTGCATCCGTTTTGATCGCACGGCATGCAGGAATTCCGAATGATGAGAAGTATCAGGTGTTCGAATTGATTGACGATTATCGGAACCAGAATGTTTCAGTAGATACGATGGTAGATGATATATATGCACATCTTCCGTATAAGAGTCAGTACATATTCTCTTTGTTAGACCGCAATTCGAGACAGGAGATTATATGGGAGATCCGTACATTGATGGCAGAGATCTGTTCTAAGGCTTACACGCGGGAGGAACTGTTGCAGAAGTATCCGCATACATCGATCAGTTTGATTGACTACTGTTTCTATTGGCAGGAAGGCAAAGCGTTATTGACGCAGGCGAAGTAAATCTGTGAATAATGTGATTTATTATTGAATCATTACATACAAAAACGAGGAGTGAGATCTTGTGATCCTGCTCCTCGTTTTTGTTTACAATATCTGTAATGATAAAAGTGACTCGGTCGATAAGCCGGGTTATGTCGTTGAATGATCATCTATCTAGACCTGCTGTTACCAACAGGTTCAAGCAACCTACCCGAAAACGTGGCGGGCAACCACATTGTTTTCTGTTCGGTCTTGCTTCGAGTGGGGTTTACAGAGCCTGCTTTGTTACCAAAACAGCGGTGAGCTCTTACCTCGCCTTTCCACCCTTACCAGTTGCCTGGCGGTATATTTCTGTTGCACTAGCCTGGGAGTCGCCTCCACCGGACGTTATCCGGCACCCTGCCCTATGAAGCCCGGACTTTCCTCACCTGCAGCCTTTCGTCTCTGCAGCCGCGATCATTTGACCAAGTCGGATTGATTGTAGCATATAATAAGGCAATCTTCAATCCTTTTTTTGATGCATAACAGGCTGTAACTGTTCTATTTTGGGGGAAATAGGGATTGCCTGATATCGTTCATGGTATTGTGCGGAATTATATGTGGTAATATAATTTTTAATATATTTTTTGGTAAAGCCATTTTGTGTGAGACAGTCGGCTGCTTTGTTATAGGCAATCGCGGCTGTAATCGGATCATCATAGCGGCCGACTAAATAATTTCCTCTGACATGGATAACGGATTCATAGCAGACAGGGGAAAGATCCTGTCTTTCATTCACACCGATATAGTTATTGATCACACGGATGTTTTCGTATCGGAAATCCATTTCATTTTGATTTACAAAGACATAGTCGATCCCTTTTTTGGAATAGTTGTGAATGCCATAGCGCGATAATATACTATATTGGCTGCCGTAGTCACACACAAAATAGTAACCACCCCGGGATTGGATCTGATGTGTAGCATAGAAAAAAAGATCTTCCCGGTCGAATATAAAATATTGCTCCGGAGTCAGATAGTAATAAAAAAAGGATTTGTGCAAATAAATCGGTGTCTTGAAATATAATCCGCTGTCGCGAAAATTAACAAGAATAATAAACTTGGAAAAATCCAGAGAAAGAGAGGAGGAATAATCCGGAATATGATATTGATGATCGCGCATAATGGAACAGGATGTCTGATAAGCAGCAGATGCTTTTTCAAGACTGTCAAAGCTGCCCAGACTGATATGCCGATTGGAAATGGTAATAGAGCTGCGATAATATAAAGTTCCATCCTTGCGTTTTGCTGTTGTTACTCCCGGATATCCTTTCATGTCTGTCTGATCCTTTCTTTGTGAGTCTTTATTACAATTATACGGATAGAAAAAGGAAATTCAAGTAGAGATCTTTCTTTCGGAAGAGTGAAAAAAGCTTGACCTTTCTGTTGGAAAACCATATAATTTAGATACATATGTCGTGACAGTATGGACATATTGTTTTGAGGAATAACAGATTTACGTCAAGAAACTCGAGAAGGCGATTTGGGGATGAAGAACAGGATACAGATAAAAACGATAATTGGGATCATTGTGTTGGTGTTGATTACAGCAGCAATTGCAGTGTTTGGCTATCGGGTCGTTGTAACATCCGGAGAATTGCCGGGCAAACTCAGTAGTGTTGCGGTTGCGGCGGCGAATGAGAATTATACAGTTCCGACCATGCACAAAGTTCAAAAGGTATCTTATGATACAATGAAATATGGGTACATGGATGATCTGCTGTTAGCGCAGATGAACACAATGGATCAGTATTATGACTCCGAACGATTAGAGGAGATCCGTGCTATTAATAATCTGACTGCTATGAGTGAGAAAACAGCAGATCAATTAGCTTATGAAAAGGCAAAAGCAGATCAGGAAGCGGCTGAAAAAGCAGCGGACGGAATGATTAAAAA
>JBNMIW010000199.1:0-4157 GCA_050873485.1 Lachnospiraceae bacterium
CAGCAACCGCAACCGTGACACGACAGCTATACAGGAAGAATTCCATTCGCTTGGAGATTCTTCTCGGTGTGGAAACAATCTGCATATCCGGCTGGGATACCCGTGTCAGAATCTGTTCCTTCAAGTAGGCTGGCATCCGGTTTGACCCAGCATCCGGAATCTCGTCTAATTCATAAGAATGTATGAAATGTTCTTCTTTCATATGCTGTTCTAATAAATTGGCTTGCTTGATGGAGCAATCATCTAACGGATGTTCGTCTGAAGCCATATCTTCTAATAATTGTAGAAATTCTGTATCTGTCATGGTGCCCTCCTTTCCCGATCTTGCAATAGTTCCTTTTGCAATAGTTTCTTGAGCATTGCTTTGGCACGATAGATCTGTGTCTGTATAGTCTTTACGTTATTATTGGTTGTCTTCGCAATCTCTGCCGCAGTTCGTTCCTCGTAAAAGTGCATTTTTGCAACTTCGTCATAAGGTGGTTTTAACTGTTTGCAGGCAGCTAATAATTGCTGCATGGTTTCCTGCTCTAAATACGAATCTTCAATCAGGGATGTCTCATCTGCCTGTTCTAGGTAGGTATCTTCGGTTGGAAGAATACGACGTCCTGCATTTTTCAGATAGTCCAGACATTTACGGGAAGCGATCTTACAAATCCAGGCTTTTTCATATGTACGGTCAAACTGATTCAGATTCCGGTAAGCGGACAGGAATACTTCCTGAGTCAGATCTTCTGCATCAAAGGGATTCTGGCAGGTCTTATAACAGATGGAATATACCAGGTTGCCGTACTGATCGAGCAGGTACTCAAAATATTCAGTTTCTGTGATACGATCGCCTCCCTTCTTTGCGCTTACACCTATTATAACGATCGACAGAAGAAAAAGTCTTCAAAAAACTTTCTTAAAATTTTTATTTAATATAAAAATGTATATGAACTTCATAAAGGAACATAAATTGTGTCAATAATTCGCAAAAAGTAGCCATTAGGAATTGAAGAATGACAACAATTGTCTTATAATACATATAAGTATGTCCGGAAGGACCATTTCAGGAGGAAAGTTATGATTAACACATTAGTAGAGAAGATTTCAACGTTGAATGCACCTGTGGTAGTAGGATTAGATCCAATGCTTGCGTATGTACCGGAGCATGTACAGAAAAAGGCATTTGAGGAATATGGAGAGACATTAGAAGGAGCAGCAGAGGCAATCTGGCAGTTTAACAAGGCGATTGTAGATGCAACTTATGATCTGATTCCGGCGGTGAAACCACAGATTGCAATGTATGAGCAGTTTGGTGTACCGGGATTGGCTGCATTTGCTAAGACCTGCGAATATTGTAAGTCCAAAGGACTGGTTGTGATCGGGGATATTAAACGTGGAGATATCGGTTCTACTTCCGGAGCTTATGCAACCGGACATCTTGGTAAAGTAACGGTTGGAAGCAAGCAGTATTCCGGATTTTCTGAGGATTTTGTAACGGTGAACCCATACTTGGGAAGTGACGGTGTGAAGCCATTTATTGATGTATGTAAAGAGGAGAACAAGGGAATCTTTGTGTTGGTTAAGACTTCGAATCCATCTTCCGGTGAATTTCAGGATCAGTTAGTGGATGGAACACCATTATATGAATTAGTTGCCCGTAAAGTGAATGAATGGGGCGAAGAATGTATGGGCGATGTATACAGCAATGTAGGATGTGTCATCGGCGCGACTTATCCGGAGATGGGTAAGACACTTCGTAAGCTGATGCCAAAGACTTATATCTTAGTACCGGGATATGGTGCACAGGGTGGTAAGGCAGAAGATCTCGTACATTATTTTAATGCAGACGGATTGGGAGCCATTGTGAATTCTTCGAGAGGAATTATTGCGGCATATAAGCAGGATAAGTATGCAAAATTCGGAGCAGAGAATTTCGCGGATGCATCCCGTCAGGCCGTTGTGGATATGGTAGAAGATATCACAGGAGCAATCGCAAAGGCTCGGTAGAATCGCATAATTCAGGTATTTGTATAGAAGCATAATGGCAATTGTCCGTAAGGATATATGCCGATAAGAATGATAGAGATGATTAGGAGTGAATGAAATGAGTGCAATAAAATTAGCAGCAAAAGTACGCAGTCAGAAGAAACTGGCGAGCGATATCTACAGTCTTATTTTATATGTACCGGAGATTGCAGATCAGGCAAAGGCAGGACAGTTTGTATCATTATATAGTAAAGATGGAGCAAATCTGTTACCTCGTCCGATCAGTTTGTGTGAAATTGATCATGAAGAAGGAACCATTCGTCTGGTATATCGCGTGGTAGGAAAAGGAACCGAAGAGTTTTCAAAGTTAGAGGAAGGCAATACGGTTGAAGTTATGGGACCGCTCGGTAACGGCTTTACATTAAAAGATAAGCGGGCAATTCTGATTGGTGGTGGAATCGGAATTCCTCCAATGTTAGAACTTGCAAAGGAATTGAATTGTGAGAAGAACATTGTATTAGGTTTCCGGGATGAGACATTCCTGTTAGAAGATTTAGAGCCGAGAGGAGAAATCTATATCGCAAGTGAGGATGGTAAGACCGGTGTACAGGGCAATGTATTAGATGCAATCCGGGAATATGATATCAAAGGTGATATCATATATGCATGTGGTCCGACACCGATGCTGCGTGCGATCAAAGAGTATGCATTTGCGAATCATATGGAAGCACAGCTTTCGTTAGAGGAGAAAATGGCTTGCGGAATCGGAGCATGTCTTGCCTGCGTATGCAAGTCAACAGAAGTAGACGACCACAGTCATGTGAAGAATAAGAGAATATGCAAAGATGGTCCGGTATTTGATGCAGGGGAGGTGGAATTCTAATGAATCTTTCCGTAAATATTGCAGGAGTAGAATTTAAGAACCCGGTAACAGTCGCATCTGGAACATTTGGATCCGGGGCAGAATATCATGAATTTGTAGATCTGAATAAGCTTGGGGCAGTTACAACAAAAGGAGTTGCAAACGTGCCATGGCCAGGTAACCCAACCCCGCGTATTGCTGAGACATATGGTGGTATGATGAATGCAGTCGGACTTCAGAATCCGGGAATTGACGTGTTGTGCGGAAGGGACATTCCGTTTCTCAAACAGTTTGACACGAAGATTATTGTGAATGTATGCGGCAAGTCAGAACAGGATTATGTAGAAGTTGTAGAACGCTTAGGAGATGAGCCGGTTGATCTGTTAGAGATCAATGTATCCTGCCCGAATGTCAAAGAGGGGGGAATCGCATTTGGTCAGGACCCGAAAGCCTTAGAGCAGATTACGAAGGCGGTCAAAGCAAAAGCAAAGCAGCCGATCATAATGAAATTGAGCCCGAATGTAACAGATATTACTGTAATGGCAAAAGCAGCAGAAGCAGGTGGTGCAGATGCATTAACACTGATCAATACATTAACCGGAATGAAGATTGATATTAACCGCAGACAATTTGCAATTGCGAATAAGACGGGTGGTTTGTCAGGTCCGGCCATTAAGCCGGTTGCAGTCCGTATGGTATACCAGGTTGCCAATGCAGTTGATCTTCCGATTATCGGTATGGGTGGTATCTGTAATTATGAGGATGCAATTGAATTTATGATGGCAGGTGCAACGATGGTATCCATCGGTACAGCGAACTTCCATGATCCATATACAACCATTAAAGTTATTGATGGTATGAAGAAGTTTATGGAAGAAAAAGGAATTGATGATATTAACGACATCATTGGATGTGTAAAATAGGACACAAAAACGAAGATTGTTCGGGAACAGATGACTGAACATAATTCAGTTTCTCCTTCCGAAAAATGAATAACATGTGCTTTACACATGGATTTTGCTATGGTAGAATGCCATTGTGCGAAATTTGCGATTTATCAAAGGATAAAACGCTTCATTTTTGGAAGGAGAATTTATTATTATGAAGAAAAAAGTATTAGCAGCAGCACTTTCTTTGGCTTTATGCTTTAGCATGGTAGCGTGTGGAAGTGACAGTGGTAAGAACGAAGACAATCAGGATACAACAGTAGAGCAGGCAGATTCTGCGGAGGCATCCGAAGAGACATCAAGTGATGAGTCAGATCTTCAATATGTGAAGGATAAGGGAACTTTGGTTGTAGGTATTACAGATTTTGAGCCAATGG
>JBNMIW010000200.1:0-4112 GCA_050873485.1 Lachnospiraceae bacterium
CCCGATTACTGTGCCGAACATCCGGCGTATTCTGTTGCAAAGTTCGCACCGGGAACGCAGGATGAATTAGCAATGTTAAAGGGAGCAGAACGGGTAGGTGAAAAATTAGCCACAGATAATAATGTTCTGGCACAGTATGTCATTACAAGCCACCGGCTGGCAGCGGAGGCGGCAGAACATGGACGGTTAGATGATATACTGGCAGATGCATATTGTGGATCGGAAAAACAGGATTCACGAAACGCAAGAAACCATGATGAAGGAATCAGGCCGAAGATGTCGGAACGTCTGCTGCAAAGGTTACCGGCTCTGGTTCCGGGTGGAAAATATGTGACGGCAGGAACCGTGAGTCTTACGAATGACGGGGCTGCATTTGTCGTGTTGTGCTCGACAGAATATGCGAATGCACACGGATTATCGTGGAAGACAAGGCTTGTAGATGTGGTATCGGTTGGAGCGGATCCGGATTACAGTCCGGAAAGTATGGTGCCAGCAATTCGTAAACTGTTAGAACGGAATACTCTGATACCAGATCAGATTACGGCATGGGAATACAATGAGGCCTTTGCGGTTATTGATGAGATCATGAGGCAGGCATTTGGTGAGCATACAGATCGGTATAATATCTATGGCGGCGCATTGGCATATGGACATCCATATGGAGCATCCGGTGCAATCATAACGCTTCATTTATTACAGGCACTTCGACAATTAGATGATCCGGTAGGTATATCTGGGATGGATGAATCAGAAAGAAAATGTAAATATGGAATTGCGGCGGTATCTGCGGCGGGAGGAATTGGAACAGCTATGTTGTTGGCATGTAACGAGAGGCCAGATAAGAGGAAGAAAGGGGAAAACGGATGACAGAATGCAGGATGGATGAGCAGGCGGGTAAGAAATTACAGAGCGAGGAAGTTGCTGGATATTGGGATATGCTTTGTCGGCAGTCGGAAGATCATATGATGCTTATTGAAGATGATCATGGGATCACATACGGACAAATGGTGGAGCGGGCAGCCCGGATGCGGCAGCAGATACAGGGAGAGGGTTCGGATAAGGGAAATAATTCTACAAAGAGCACCAAACGGCTTTATCTTGTGCGGGAACATTCTATAACAGAAGCATTGATTGCGTTCTTTGCGTGTCAGGACACCCCTTATGTTCCAGTTATTGTGCCGGAGGATATGACGGATGAGGACTATATGTTGTTAGAAGAAACCGTTATACCGGAACAGGCGGCGATGGGGGTATTAACTTCCGGAACAACCGGCCGGCAGAAGATCATGTTTCGCACCTTTGCAAGTTGGGCAGATTTCTTTCCGATTCAGAATGAGATATTTTCCATGGGAAAGGATACCGTTCTATTTGCACAGGGATCATTGGCATTTACCGGTAATCTGAATCTGTATATGGGTCTGTTTGCAACAGGAGGTACTATAGTTGCAACAAAACGGTTTCAGCCGCAATATTGGCTGCAGTTAATATTGCAACATAAGGTCAATGCAATTTATTTGATTCCGGCAAAGATGATGGTGTTATGCCGGGTGGTGGGACAGCCGGTACATGGAATCTGGCATTTTACAACGGGCTCGCAGTCATTTGGACAGCAGGAACTTGCTAAGGTAAAGAGCGCATTTCCGGATATCCATATAGTCCTATATTATGGTGCAAGTGAAGTAAGCTATATCACATATCTTTCCGAGGAGGAGATAACGGAAGATGCTTCACTGGTAGGACATCTATTTCCTAATGTAAAGGCTGTGATCCGGGACGGCTCCTTTTATGTGGAAAGTCCGTACGGTGTGATCGGAGTGAAGATGCCACATAATACCGGGGATATGGGACGGATGGATGAACAGGGGAATTTCTATTTTCTTGGCAGAGCGGATGATATATTGAACATCAATGGGAGAAAGGTGTCTGCATATCGGATTGAACAGACATTTGCCGATGTATATCATGTTACCGGAATTGCGAAAGTGGGAATGAAAGGAACACATCAACAATTGGAATTCGACTATGAAGGTGAGGAGAATCTGCCGGGAATAACACAGATTCGTGGAAAGATTCGGGATGTGCTACAAGCATATGAGATACCAAAGATCTGCAGACGGGTGGAAAAGCTTCCGCGGACAGAGAGTGGGAAGATAAAGCGTTGCTGAAAAGAATAAGAAAAAACTATATGGGAAGTGAAAGGTTTGGGACAAATAGAATCGGAACATAAGAGGATAGAGCGGAATACGAATATGCAGACATGGAATGGGATATTTCAAGACCAATATAGTTAAATAATAAGATGATAGAGCAGATATACTTAATAGATGAAGGAAAAATGCTGTTAAAACGTGAAAAATATCGGGATTTAGCTTTCCATTTCATGAAAATTATGATAGGATGGTGAAGTTGAGTAACTATTGAGAAACTGATAACACACAAGGAGGAGAATATGTGGGAAACAGTGAATACGTTTTTAACGAAGGTTGATGATTTGGTCTGGGGTGTGCCGCTTATGATATTGATCATGGCAGGCGGAATCCTGCTGACGATCCGTATGGGTTTGTTGCAGGTAAGAAAATTGCCTCTGGCACTGAAATGGATGGTGAAGAATGAGGAAGAGGGCGAAGGCGAGGTTACTTCGTTTGGAGCGCTTTGTACTGCATTATCCGCAACGATTGGTACCGGTAATATTGTCGGAGTTGCAACTGCAATCGGAGCCGGTGGTCCGGGAGCATTGTTCTGGATGGAGCTTGCTGCATTTTTTGGAATGGCAACAAAGTATGCAGAGGGATTGCTTGCAGTTAAATATCGTGTGGTAGATGAAGAGAACCATGCATTAGGTGGACCATTTTATTACATAGAAAAGGGAATGGGAGAAGGCTGGAAATGGCTGGCTAAGATCTTCGCATTCTTTGGAATTTGTGTTGGATTATTTGGAATTGGAACATTCTCACAGGTGAATGGTATTTCGTCTGCGGTTCAGGGATTTTTTGATCCGAATAAGGTAAATACAGTTACTATTCCGGGAATCGGAACATATTCGTGGACGGTTGTAATTGCATCCCTGATCTTAAGTATCTGTGTTGCGTTGGTATTGATCGGTGGTATTCAGAGAATTGCAAATGTATCACAGATTATCGTACCATTTATGGCAATCATTTATGTTGTAATCTCTGTTGTATTATTGATCTGTAATATTACTGAGATTCCACATGCAATTGTTGTAATTGTAAAGAGTGCGTTTAATCCACAGGCGGTAGCTGGTGGTGTGGCTGGTTCTATGATCGTTGCAATGCAGAAGGGTGTTGCCCGTGGTATCTTCTCAAATGAGGCAGGACTTGGATCTGCACCGATCGCGGCAGCAGCAGCTAAGACCAAGGAGCCGGTTCGTCAGGGATTGATCTCTATGACAGGAACATTTATTGATACGATCGTAATCTGTACGATGACGGGTCTTTCTATCGTGTTGACCGGTGCATGGCAGCAGGAAGGTCTGGAAGGTGTACAGGTAACTACTTATGCATTTCAGAATGGCTTACCGATTCCGGCAAAGGTATCCGCATTCCTGTTAATGCTTTGTCTGGTATTCTTTGCATTTACTACGATTCTTGGATGGGACTATTATTCTGAGCGTTGTTTGGAGTACCTGACAGGAAGCAAGGGCAAATCTATTCTGGTATATCGTTGGTTGTATATCATTGCTGTATTTATTGGACCATATATGACAGTAAAGGCGGTATGGACGATCGCGGATATATTCAATGGATTAATGGCGATTCCGAATATGATTGCAATTTTTGCACTTTCCGGTGTGGTTGTAAAGGAGACAAGAGACTTCTTTGTACGTCACAAGAATGGAGAGATTCAAGATTAATCCCCCTGCATAGCCTAAGTTAGGACGGACGCGCATGTTGAGGGTTGTGAATCTGGCGTTAATAGACTCCGGAACTTTAATTGTGGTTAAAATTGATAATCTGGATATACGATTGAGTTTGAATAGCGTGGAAAAACCTCGGAAATACTGTGTTTACAGTGCTTCCGAGGTTTTTTACAAGGGAGATTGTTGATAAATGCTCATTTTGTACTTGACAAATGTGAAGAAGGTATTATAC
>JBNMIW010000201.1:0-4104 GCA_050873485.1 Lachnospiraceae bacterium
GCATGTCCATTGAAGGAAGAGATCTCAGGAAAAGGTTTTGATATGATGATCATGAGGGAGCTTACCGGAGGTCTTTACTTTGGTAAACGTGAGACAAAGGAAGTAGATGGCGTGATGACTGCTGTCGATACACTGACTTATAATGAGAATGAGATCCGTAGAATTGCGATCAAGGGATTCGATATTGCAATGAAACGTCGTAAGAAAGTGACTTCTGTGGATAAGGCAAATGTATTGGATTCTTCCAGATTATGGAGAAAGATCGTAGAAGAGGTCGCAAAGGATTATCCGGAAGTATCTTATGAACATATGTTAGTGGATAATGCAGCCATGCAGTTAGTCAAAGATCCGGCACAGTTTGACGTTATCTTAACAGAGAATATGTTTGGTGATATTTTATCGGATGAGGCATCTATGGTAACCGGTTCGATCGGTATGTTAGCATCTGCATCACTCAATGAGACCAAGTTTGGTATGTATGAACCGAGTGGCGGATCGGCACCGGATATTGCAGGACAGAATAAAGCAAATCCGATTGCAACGATTCTTTCCGCAGCCATGTTGTTGCGTTTCTCATTGGATCTAGACAAGGAAGCAGATGCCATTGAGGCAGCCGTTAAGAAGGTATTAGAGGAAGGATATCGTACCTGTGATATCGTATCAGAGGGAACAACACTTGTCTCTACCACACAGATGGGTGACCTGATCGCAGAGCGGATCTGATATTATAGATTTTGAAACAAGATATTTTTTGTTTCAAAATCACAATATGTGTTATGGAAGAGTATAAGCGCTAAGACAGTATATAGTTAATATGCAGCACCCTTTGCGAACGCTGGCACTTAGTGAGGCTTGCCGAACTTAGTACCACTGCGTTTGCAACGGAACGAGAGTGTGTGCGGAATATTAACTATATACTGTCGAGCGCATAATATGTATAAAAGGAGCGATAATATGAAGAGCGATAATGTAAAAGTTGGCATGCAGCAGGCACCACACCGGTCCCTGTTCAATGCGTTAGGAATGACAGAAGAAGAGATGAAGAAACCATTGGTCGGTATTGTATGTTCATACAATGAGATCGTACCTGGTCATATGAACTTGGATAAGATTGCACAGGCGGTTAAGCTGGGTGTAGCAGAAGCAGGCGGTATGCCGGTTATGTTCCCTGCAATTGCAGTTTGTGATGGTATTGCAACGGGACATATCGGAATGAAATATTCCCTTGTAACAAGAGATCTGATCGCAGATTCTACGGAATGTATGGCGATTGCACACCAGTTTGATGCATTGGTTATGATTCCGAACTGTGATAAGAATGTGCCGGGACTTTTGATGGCAGCAGCCAGAGTGAATGTTCCAACCGTATTTGTATCCGGTGGTCCAATGCTTGCAGGACATGTAAAAGGACATAAGACTTCCCTTTCTTCTATGTTTGAGGCAGTTGGTTCTTATGCAGCAGGTACAATGAGCGAAGAAGATGTGAATGAATTTGAATGTAAAGCATGTCCAACCTGTGGTTCCTGCTCCGGTATGTATACTGCAAACTCTATGAATTGTTTAACAGAAGCACTTGGTATGGGACTTCCGGGTAACGGAACGATTCCTGCAGTATATTCAGAACGTATCAAGCTTGCAAAACATGCAGGTATGGCAGTTATGGAGATGTATAATAAGAACATCCGTCCAAGAGACATCATTACCAAAGATGCGATCATGAATGCTTTGACGGTAGATATGGCATTAGGCTGTTCTACGAACTCTATGTTACATATTCCGGCAATTGCTCATGAGATTGGATTTGACTTTGACATTTCTCTGGCAAACGAAGTAAGTGCCAAGACTCCAAACCTTTGTCATTTAGCACCGGCTGGTCCTACTTATATGGAAGACCTGAATGAAGCAGGTGGTGTATATGCAGTGATCAATCAGTTAAAGAGCAAGGGATTGATCAATGAGGATTGTATGACCGTAACCGGTAAGACAATTGGTGAAGCAGTCGAAGGACATGTGAATAAGAATCCGGAGGTTATTCGTCCATTGGATAATCCATATAGCGTAACCGGAGGTCTTGCAGTATTGAAAGGAAACCTTGCACCGGATGGTTCCGTTGTAAAACGTTCTGCGGTTGTTCCGGAAATGCTTCAGCATGAAGGTCCGGCTCGCGTATTTGACTGCGAAGAGGATGCGATTGCAGCGATCAAGGGCGGTAAGATTGTAGAAGGAGACGTTGTAGTGATCCGTTATGAAGGTCCGAAGGGCGGTCCTGGTATGAGAGAAATGCTGAATCCTACTTCTGCAATTGCAGGAATGGGACTTGGTTCTTCTGTGGCTTTGATCACAGATGGTCGTTTCTCAGGAGCAAGTCGTGGAGCTTCTATCGGTCATGTATCTCCGGAGGCAGCCGTTGGTGGTCCGATCGCATTTGTAGAGGAAGGAGATCGCATTAAGATTGATATTGATGCATGTTCAATCGAGTTATGCGTTTCAGACGAAGAACTTGCTAAGCGAAAAGCAAACTGGACACCGAGAGAGCCCAAAGTTACAACCGGATATCTTGCAAGATATGCCAAAATGGTAACTTCCGGTAACAGAGGAGCCGTTTTGGAATTAAAATAATGAAGGAAAAATACCTTATTTTGACAAAACTTTGAATATAGACTTTACAAAACCACTATAAAAGTTTTATTATTGTAAAGGTGAGATGAAAGAATTGTAATGAAATATGTTTGTCAGGTGTCTGCTGTGGCACCTGACTGAAAGAGGAGATATAGATATGAAACAGTTGACAGGTTCAGAAATTGTAATCGAATGTTTAAAAGAACAGGGAGTAGACACAGTATTTGGTTATCCGGGAGGTACGATTCTGAATGTCTATGATGCATTATATAAGCATCCGGAGATTCATCACATTTTGACATCACATGAGCAGGGTGCATCCCATGCTGCAGATGGTTATGCAAGAGCAACCGGAAAAGTTGGTGTCTGTATGGCAACTTCCGGTCCGGGGGCAACAAACCTAGTGACAGGAATTGCAACCGCATATATGGATTCCATTCCGTTGGTTGCAATCACAGCAAACGTTGGAGTATCTCTGTTGGGAAAGGATTCCTTCCAGGAGATTGACATTGCAGGTGTTGTAATGCCTATTACAAAGCACAGTTTTATTGTTAAGAATGTACATGAATTAGCAGATACACTTCGTCGTGCATTTAAGATTGCAAAGACAGGAAGACCGGGTCCGGTATTAGTAGATATCACTAAGGATGTTACTTCTAATCTTGCAGATTATGAATATAAGAAACCGGAGGAGATCAAACCACTTACAGATACAATCTGGGAGTCGGATATTGAGACGGTTACGAAGATGATCGCAAGATCAAAGAAACCATATATCATGGTTGGTGGAGGTGCCGTAGCATCCGGTGCTTACGAGGAAGTTCGTGAATTTGTGAATAAGGTAGATGCTCCGGTATGTGATACATTAATGGGAAAAGGTGTCATTGACGGAAATGATCCACATTATACCGGTATGGTTGGTATGCATGGAACCAAGGTTTCTAACTTTGGCGTGACAGAAGCGGATCTGCTGATCGTGATCGGTGGACGTTTCTCGGATCGTGTAATCGGTAATGCAAAGAAATTCGCAAACAATGCCAAGATCGTACAGATTGATGTAGATGCAGCAGAGATCAATAAGAATGTTGTAGTCGATGCAAGTATCATCGGTGATGCCAAAGAGATCCTGAAACGACTGAATGCAGTGATCGAGCAGAAGGATAATAAGGAATGGAAAGAAGAGATTCTTTCAATGGAAGAGAAATATCCGAATACATATCCGACCGACATTTTAACAGGTCCAACTGCGATTTCCAAGATCTATGAGTTGACAGATGGAAATGCGATCATTACAACAGATGTTGGACAGCATCAGATGTGGGCTGCCCAGATGTACAAGTTCAAAGAACCGAGACAGTTACTGACTTCCGGTGGACTTGGTACCATGGGATATGGTTTAGGGGCATGTATTGGTGCCAAAGTCGGAAGACCGGAGAAAGTAGTTGTTAATATTGCCGGAGACGGTTGTTTCCGTATGAATATGAA
>JBNMIW010000202.1:0-4083 GCA_050873485.1 Lachnospiraceae bacterium
GATAATATGTTGCCGACATAATCAAATGATATGGGATATTTTATTGTGAGTCTTATTAGATATTGCAAGCCTTAGTGTCTGCTGCGTACGAGCCATAATGCGAATGTGCCTGCGGTGATATTGTTGCATCTATACAACTGATACCATATCCTAATTATTTCGCACGTCCGTCTTACTCACGTTGTGCAAGGGTAATTGATTTATATGTAATATTCGGGTTGGTTCAGCTCCCGCACCGAAGTACAACTGCTACGGATCATCAGCTTCCCTTCCAGCTCCATCCGTATTACTTCGCTATGACCGCCCTTTATTCGATCCAACAATAGATTGATTGCAAAACGTGCCATATTTTCTTTCGGCAAATGTACCGTTGACAACATAGGTCTCGTAAACTGCCCCTCTTCAATATCATCACTGGCAATAATGGATGGTGTATAATACAGATTTCGATAGCGATTGAGACATTTTAACATTCCGATTGCAGTGATATCATTTGCGCAATAGATTCCGGTTGGAGGTACATCCATCTGAAGAAAATGCTGCATTGTTGCAAATCCATCTTTCTCCGTCTGATCTCTATCAACAATATATTCCGGATATACATCTACATTATGCTCCCGCAAAACATCCAGATAACCCTTATATCTTGCTTCACCATGGCATTTTCCAACATAAGCGATTCTTTCATGTCCTAATTCCACCAGATACTGCACCGCCATTGCTGCAATCTTTCTGCCATCGCACAGTACCTCATCCACTTCATAATTGGTCGAATTCCGGTTAATGGATACAATATTTTTATAGTATTTTTTCAATTTACGAAGCACTTTTTCACAGCATTTTCCAATTATGATCAAACCATTATGATCTTCTTTTTCAATCTCCATGTCCCGCAAAATGCCGTCTAAATTTACACGGTTACATTCCTGTTCATCGGAAAATAATGACTTATACCATACTCTTGACAAGATGCAGGCATTATCATGGATCTGACTCTCTACCACCCGGAGCAGTTCTTCAAAAAAAGGATCTGTATGCTTTCCATCCATTCTGGTTACCATTACGTCGATGTAATAATGTTCCGTTTTTCCAATCCCCTTTTTTAGATTGCGTGCTGCCTCATTTGGTGTATAATTTAACTCCATTGCTGTTTTCCAGATCAATTCCCGCATTCCGGGTTTTGCACATTTATAATTCGGATTATTAAGAACTCTTGATACGGTTGCCATGGAAGCTCCCGTTCTCTCTGCAATCTGTTTAATTGACATCTGACCACCACCTCATACTGCGTTCTACCTATCATTTTCATAGGTTATTCTATATGTAGTGTACCACAGACTATGCCAATTGATAACCCCGAGATTAGAAAACGTTTTCATCTTCTAATAAAAAAAGAGACTGATAATCTCTTACCAATCTCTTTGTCATGTTATTTTGTATTATATTTATTATATCCACGAAGTCTCGCCATCGCTCTTGCAAGGGATGCACGGGATACATGGTACTCCATGATACTCTGTTTCTGCTGCAACTGCTCCTGTGCACGCTCTTTGGCTTCCTGTGCACGGAATGCATCAATCTCTTCCGGCTTCTCGGCCGAGAACACAAACAACTCCACCGTATTATCCTTTACCTTCAGCAAACCATCCGACGTGATCGCTACATGATTCTCACCATCCGGTGTACGAAAATGAATCTCTCCGATATTGGTGCTTGTCGTCATATTTTCATGATGCGCCATGATTGCCATCTCTCCATCATATCCGGGGAACACCATCAATTCACAAGGACCTTCATAAAACACCTTATCACAAGCAATAATTTTTAAAGAAAACGTATTCATCCGCTACACCTTCCTTATTCCTGCTGCATCTTAGCTGCCTTAGCCTTTACATCCTCGATCGTTCCTACATTAAAGAATGCTGCTTCCGGATACTCGTCCATTTCTCCATTCAGGATTGCTTTGAATCCCTTGATCGTCTCTTCTACCGGTACGAACTCACCCTTAACACCGGTGAAATTCTCAGCTACATGGAATGGCTGTGATAAGAAACGCTGTACTTTTCTTGCACGATATACCGTCTGCTTATCCTCATCAGAAAGCTCTTCCATACCAAGAATTGCAATAATATCCTGTAATTCTTTGTATTTCTGCAATGTCTCCTGTACCTGTCTGGCAACATTATAGTGTTCTTCACCAACAACATCTGCTTCCAGAATTCTGGATGTGGACTCCAATGGATCAACTGCCGGATAGATACCTTGTTCTACAATCTTACGGGAAAGGACTGTTGTTGCATCCAAATGGGAGAATGTAGTTGCCGGAGCCGGGTCTGTCAAGTCATCGGCTGGCACATATACCGCCTGAACAGATGTTACAGAACCATTCTTTGTTGATGCGATTCTCTCCTGCAATTCACCTAAATCATTTGCAAGTGTTGGCTGATAACCAACTGCGGATGGCATACGACCAAGTAACGCAGATACCTCGGAACCAGCCTGTACAAAACGGAAAATGTTATCAATAAATAACAGCACATCCTGTTTTTTGACATCTCTGAAATATTCTGCCATCGTAAGTCCGGTCTCTGCTACTCGCATACGGGCACCGGGAGATTCATTCATCTGTCCGAATACCAATGCAGTCTTATCCAAAACGCCGGATTCCTTCATCTCGTTCCAAAGGTCATTACCTTCTCTCGAACGCTCTCCAACACCGGTGAAGATAGAATATCCACCACTTTCTGTTGCAATATTATGAATTAACTCCTGAATTAATACGGTCTTACCAACACCGGCACCACCGAACAATCCGATCTTACCACCCTTTGCATAAGGTGCCAGCAGATCAATAACTTTAATACCGGTCTCTAACATCTCTACAACCGGGCTTTGTTCTTCAAATGTAGGCGGCTCTCTGTGAATACACCAGTGCTCTGCATTCTCCAGACTTTCTTTGTCATCCAATGTCTCGCCTAATACATTAAACAATCTGCCAAGAGTCGGTTCTCCGACAGGAACCTGAATACCGGAACCCGTTGCCACAACCTCCATATCCCTGCAAAGACCTTCACTGGCTGCAAGCATAATACAACGAACCACGCTATGTCCGATATGCTGGGATACTTCCATCACACATTTCTTTCCATTATTCATTACATATAATGCATCTTTAATGGAAGGCAGATTGCCATCTTCAAACTCTACGTCTACGACAGGTCCGGAAACCTGAACGATTTTACCTTTATTTTCCATAGTGTGACATCTCACCTTTCTTGTTTCTTCTTTTTCTTCTTAAGGGCCTTCGCACCACCAATTACCTCAGTGATCTCCTGCGTGATTGCTGCCTGTCTGACACGGTTATACTCCACTGAAAGATCATGAAGCATTGCCTGTGCGTTATCTGTTGCAGACTGCATTGCCATCATTCTGGCATTCTCCTCACTGGCAGAACCCTCAACTAAAACACCATACATAAATCCGGTTACATAATTATATACCAGTCGTTCCAGAACTCTCTTTGGTGACGGATAGATCAGGAACCAGTCATCTGCTTTATCTGCTGCTTCCTTATCGTAATTGCCCCGTCCCTTCTGGGAATCCTCCAACAACTCCTGTTTGATAAATTCATGCGTCTTCAAAGGTAAGATTTCATTAACCTCAACCTCTTCCTTCATGCTATTTACCATTCGGGTAAAGATAACATAAACCTCATCAATTTCTTCCTGCTTATACAGATTCACAATGTATTCTGTGATCATTCTTGCCCGGTGAATAGAAGGATTATTTGCTGAATAGTGGAACCCTTCTTCTATGTGATAGCCCTGACTTGCAAAAAACTGTCTGCCAATCTCGCCTACCACTAACAATCGATACGATTCCGCTTCATCGATCAATGCCGCTGCCTCTTTCAATACATTATGATTGTAGGCACCCGCCATTCCTTTATCACCTGTGATAACAACAAATGCTCTCCTTTTAATCGTTTCGTTTAAATCTTTTCCACGGTTATCAAAATACAAATGCTGCATATCCGGAAAATGCAGTAAGATATCCGATATCTGTCCCTGCAAACCATAAAAA